>NZ_JBHTSF010000090.1:0-37544 GCF_042795295.1 Streptomyces sp. NPDC056486 | reverse complement strand
CACCCCGTCCGGGGTGAGGGCGCCGTTGCCAGTTGCGCGATTGTCAGTTTCAGTCGTCGGTGTCGGTGGCCGCCAGAACCGCCACCCGCGTCCGGGACGGGTCGAGCACCGCGAACCCCACGTCGGCCGTGTCGTGGTGGAACCAGCGTGTGAACGCCATGAAGCGCAACCACCGGCAGTCGGTCGCGTACCGCGCCGCGTCGAGGAACGGCGTTCCCGCGGGCAGGCCGAGCAGCGCGTAAAGTCCGCGCCAGGCGTAGAGACGGGCGTAGGCCCCGTACTGGGGACGCCCGCTGACGCCTCCGTCGAACGACGCCGCGTACAGCTCGTTGGCCACGTCGTCAGCCCCCGTCAGACAAGCCAGGGCCCCGCCCCGCCCCATTTCCCCGGCCAGGCAGTCCAGCGGCAGGCCTTGAAGGAAAGCCATGCCGAAGTCGTCGTCGGCCAACGGTTCCGGCAGCGTGAAGAACCGCACCTCGGGTTCGCGCGCCCAGTCCCCGGCGGTGAACGCTCCCGCGGCCTCCCGGGCACGGTCCGCGTCCCGCTCCTCTTGTGCCGTGCGACCGGCCGCCGCCCCCTCCTTTGTGGCCGGGATCTCCGGGAAGCGCGTCCGCAACTGCCCGGCCGACTTCACCGAGCCCGCGCCCCGGACCCGCACCCCGAAGCGGTGCTCAAGGTCGAGCCGCTCCCCTGGCGGCCAGGCCAGGGGGTGCCCCAGATCCCGCAGCCGTGCCGCGTACGCCTCCAGCCCCGGCCGCCCGTGCCAGGAGACCCCCATCAGCGCCATTTCACCCAGCAAGCAGGCCCGCAGCTCGGCCTCCGGGTCATCGGCGCTCCGAGGCAGCTCGGCGAAGAGCAGCTCGAGCTCCACAAGCCGCCACCCCTTGACCAACTCGGCGGCGATTTCCCGCAGTTGATCAGGACGGGATGCGGCGAGCCTCTTCAGCTCCGCGGGCTCGGGCAGTTTCACCTGGTTGTCGCTCACACCGGGAGCCTATGAGCCGACGAGCATCCACACGGTGTACTACTCCTCGTGCCTGGCCCGGCTCGGCTGCACCCGCTTCGGCTCGCCCGGCATCTTCGGGTACTCGGGCGGGTAGGGCAGGTCGCCCATGCCGTGGTCCCGCTCGTCCCGTGCGGCGAGTTCGAGGAGTGTGTCCAGGGAGAAGGCGTGTTTCTCCATGTCCGCGTGCACATCGCCGACCTGGGTGAACCGCTCCGGCATCGTGCCGATGTCGAAGTCCTCCGGTACCGCGTCGTCGACCTCGTCCCAGCGCAGCGGCGCCGACACGGGGGCGTTCGGCCGGGGCCGGACCGAGTAGGCGGAGGCGATGGTGCGGTCGCGGGCTGTCTGGTTGTAGTCGACGAAGATCCGCTCGCCGCGCTCCTCCTTCCACCACGCGGTCGTGACGGCGTCCGGCATCCGCCGCTCCAGCTCGCGTCCGCAGGCGATCGCGGCCCGCCGCACCCCGGTGAAGTCCCACCGCGGTTCGATCGGCACGAAGACGTGCAGGCCGCGTCCGCCGGATGTCTTGGGCCAGCCCTGGAGGCCGAACTCGTCCAGAACGGCGCGGAGTTCGTGCGCGGCGCGCACCGCGTCCGCGTAGTCCGTGCCGGGCTGCGGGTCCAGGTCGATGCGGAGTTCGTCGGGGTGGTCGGTGTCCTCGCGCCGTACCGGCCAGGGGTGGAAGGTCAGCGTGTTGAACTGGGCGGCCCAGATGACCGCGGCGATCTCCGTGGGGCACATCTCCTCGGCCGTGCGGCCGCTGGGGAAGGCGATGGTGGCCGTGTGGATCCAGTCGGGGAGGTTCTTGGGGACGCGCTTCTGGTAGAAGAACTCGCCGGTGACCCCGTCCGGGAAGCGCTGCAGCGTCGTGGGGCGATCCCGCAGGGCGCGTACGATCCCGTCGCCGACCGCGAGGAAGTACCGGGCGACGTCCAGCTTGGTGAAGCCCCGCTCCGGAAAGACGACTTTGTCCGGACTGGAGAGCCGCACGGGCCGCCCGCCCGCGTCGAGCTCGACCGCTTTACCACCCATGCGGCCACGCTAGGCGCAACGGAGATAAGCCGCATATTTGGCGAGAAGTAACGTATGGGCACAGAATCGGACCATGGATCTGCCGGTGATGCCCCCCGTCAAGCCCATGCTCGCCAAACCCGTGGCGAGGATCCCGCCGGGCATGCAGTACGAGGCCAAGTGGGACGGCTTCCGCGCGATCGTCTTCCGCGACGGTGCGGATCTGGAGATCGGCAGCCGTACGGGCAAGCCGCTGACCAGGTACTTCCCGGAGCTGGCCGAGGCGCTGCTCGACCGCCTGCCCGCCCGCTGCGTCCTCGACGGCGAGATCGTGATCGCCCGGGGCGGCCATCTCGACTTCGACGCCCTCACGGAGCGCATCCACCCCGCCGCCTCCCGGGTGCGGACGCTCGCCGAGCGGACCCCGGCCTCCTTCGTGGCCTTCGACCTGCTGGCACTTGGCGACGAGGCCCTCCTCGACACGGCCCTCACCGACCGGCGCACGCGGCTGACCGAGGCCCTGGAGGGCGTGAGCGCCCCCGTCCACCTCGCGCCCGCCACCATGGACCCGGAGCTGGCCGGGAAGTGGTTCGAGCAGTACGAGGGCGCGGGTCTCGACGGGGTCATCGCCAAGCCGCTCGACCTGCGCTACCGGCAGAACGAACGGCTGATGTTCAAGATCAAGCACGAGCGCACGGCGGACTGCGTGGTCGCGGGCTACCGCTTCCACAAGAGCGGTCCCATCGTCGGCTCGCTCCTCCTGGGCCTGTACGACGACGGGGGCACCCTGCAGCACGTCGGGGTCTGCGCCGCGTTCTCGATGCGGCGGCGGGCGGAGCTGGTGGAGGAGCTCGAACCGCTGCGGATGGAGTCGGCGGAGGGCCATCCCTGGGCGGCCTGGGCGGACGAGGCCGCGCACGAGACGTCCCGGATGCCGGGCGCACCGAGCCGCTGGTCGGGCAAGAAGGACCTGTCCTGGGTGCCGCTGCGCCCCGAGCGCGTCTGCGAGGTGGCGTACGACCACATGGAGGGCGGGCAGCGCTTCAGGCACACGGCGCGCTTCCGCACCTGGCGACCGGACCGTACCCCTGACAGCTGTACGTTCGCCCAGCTGGAGGAGCCGGTCCGGTACGACCTGGCGGACGTGCTGCGCTAGCGAGCCGAGCACTGGAGGGTCACGCGGCGTACTGGCTGTCCGGGCCGGGCGGGGACGGTCACGCCGACGTCCGTCAGCCCGCGAGTGTGCGTCGCCACGACAGGGCCTTCCTCTCCGCGAGCCGGACGAGTGCGTCCGAGAGGAGGCCGTACACGAGGCCGACGATGATGATGTCGGTCTGACCGTAGGTGCGCGGTGCGGGCGAGCTCCATCATTTGACTTGCTCCTCGGGGTGAACCCTGAGGATTCTGGCCTTCTCGTTCGCTGCCGTGCCGCTACGCGGCACAAGGTTCGAGCGGGAATCCTTGGCTTCCTGTTTCGCTGCGCTGTGCCGGGACTGGTCCCGGTCTTACCTGCGCTCCACAGGCTGTGACCGCCAGTCCGGCGGCCTGTTTGACGTTGATGGCGGCGTTGGTGTCCCGGTCGTGGACGGTGCCGCAGGCAGTGCAGGTCCAGGTACGGACGTGGAGGGGTTTGGGCCCGTCCCGGCGGCCGCAGGCGGAGCAGGTCTGGGAGGTCGGCTCGAACCGGCCGATCTTCACCAGGGTGCGCCCGTACCGGGTCGCCTTGTACCCCAGCATGTGCACGAACGAGGACCATCCGGCGTCGTGCACGCTCTTGGCCAGCCGGGTGCGCGCCAGTCCACTGACCGCCAGGTCCTCCACGCCGATCGCTTGGTTCTCGCGGATCAGCTGGGTGGAGAGCTGGTGGTGGAACTCGTGGCGGGCGTCGGCCACCTTGACGTGGGCGCGGGCGACTTTCAGACGTGCCTTCTCCCGGTTCTTCGATCCCTTCTGTTTGCGGGACAGCTCTCGCTGGGCCTTTTTCAGCTTCTTCTCCGCGCGGCGCAGGAACCGCGGGGAGTCGATCTTGCGGCCGTCGGACAGGACCGCGAAGTGGGTCAGCCCCAGGTCGATGCCGACGGCCTGGTCACTGGCGGTCATCGCGGTGGCATCGGCATGCGGGTCGGTGTCGATGACGAAGGAGGCAAAGTACCGTCCGGCCGCGTCCTTGACCACGGTGACCGAGGAGGGGGTGGAAGGCAGGGCGCGGGACCACTTCACCTTCACCGCCCCGATCTTCGGCAGGCTCAGCCGCCCGCCGTCGGTGAGCGACCAGCGGGCATTGGCGGTGAACCGGATCGACTGCCGGACGTCCCTACGCGACTTGAAGTGGGGCGGGCCGGTACTGGGGCCCTTGCGGGTGCCTGCCAGGGAGGCGAAGAAGTTGCGGTAGGCGGCCTCGGCATCCCGCAGGGACTGCTGGAGCACCACGGCAGAGACCTCACCCAGCCAGGACCGCTCCGCGGTCCGCTTCGCCTGGGTGATCAGCTTCTTTGACAACTCGCCGGCCGTCGGGAATGCCGCACCCGCTGTCCGGGCGTCCTCGCGAGCGCGCACCGCGTCGTTGAACACGACGCGGGCGCAGCCGAATGCCCTTGCCAGCGCGGCGCGTTGGGGGACGTTCGGGTACAGGCGGAAGGCGTACCGGAGCTGCATGACGATCACACTAGGCACCACCCACACCCCTCGTCACCAGGGAACATTTGATCGATGATCCAGCTGCCGCAGTGCCCGGGCCCGGCTTCGGTAGACCCCTTTGGCGAAGCTCCACTCTCCGGTCACGTCCGGCTCCGCCGGGGAAGAATCCGCGACGCTTCGCGTCGCGAGCATCAGATTCGCTTCACCACCGGGCTGAAGCCCCATGCACTGCGAATGAATCCCGGTATCCGATACCGTTCTGGCGTAGACCTGCTCGACCACGAGCGAGAGCCGCGCCGCGATGACCGCAAACCGCATGCCGAGCAGGAGGCCCGGCCGTGCGCCCGGGAGGGCGAACATGACGCAGGAACCCGACCCGCGAAAGCCCTACCGTCTCGGCGAGTTCGGCCCAGCGGCGTCCATCGTCCGCAGCCCGTTGTGGCTGTGGATGTAAACGGGCACGAACACGCCGAGCGCGATGGTGATGGGTTTCATCGACTCGCCGATACCGAACCAGAGGGTGCGCAGCGGGGTCAGCGCGAGCACCGGGTGGACCTCTTGATCTGCACGGGGTCCGTCGATGACGCCCTCGCCGAGCCGGCTGAGCCCGGCGTCAATCGCCAGGGCGAGAGACCGGCCGGGGTGCCGAAGAACGGCCCCGGCAGGGGGCGTTCGGCCGACGTGGCGATGCTGGACTGGAGTCGTCCCTCGCCGCAGCACATTCACGCCAATGTACGGGCCCACAACCTCGCGCCGCTTCCACGTCATCGGCGGCGACCGTAAGCTCCAGCGGCCGATACGGGTGTTACTTACGGTAAGGGGGCTGGTTCATGGGGTACTCGGGAGCTGCGGGCAGCACGAGACGGACGTTCGTCGCGGGGGCGGTCGCGGCGGGCGGCGCGGCGGCGCTCGGGGCGGGGGCGCTGCCCGCGGCGGCCGGCGACCGTGCCCCGCGGGCGGACCCGGCGAAGCACTCCGTGGCCGTGCTCGGCGGCGGCGTCGCCGGTCTGACCGCCGCCCATGAGCTGGCCGAGCGCGGTTTCGCCGTCACGGTCTACGAACGCAGGGCCCTTGGCGGCAAGGCCCGCAGCATGGACGTACCGAACAGCGCGAAGGGCAACCGCAGGCCGCTGCCCGGCGAGCACGGGTTCCGCTTCATCCCGGGGATCTACCACAACCTCCCCGACACGATGCGCCGCATCCCCTTCCCCGGAAACGCGAACGGCGTCTGGGACAACCTCGCCGCACCACGCGAGATGTCGTTCGCGCGCACCGGGCGCGAAGACATCCGGATGCCGATCCCCTGGCCGGGCAGCGAACCGGAGAAACTCACTCTGGACGACATCGCACGCGCGCTCACCGCGCTCCTCGACACCGCGTTCAACCTGCCCGCGCACGAGGTCGCGTACTTCGTGAACCGCGCCCTGGTCTTCCTCACCAGCTGCGACGAACGCCGCGACAACACCTGGGAGTCGACGCCCTGGTGGGAGTTCGTGCGCGCCGCCCAGATGTCGAAGGACTATCAGCGCATCCTCGCCATCGGCGTCACCCGCAACATCGTCGCCACCAAGGCGGAGGTGGCGAGCACCCGCACCGTCGGCACGCTCGGCGAGGCCTTCGTCTTCAACCTGCTCGGCCAGGGCGCGGACGGCCCGCCCGACCGGCTCCTGAACGCGCCGACGAACGAGGCGTGGATCGACCCGTGGGTGACCCATCTGAAGTCGCTCGGCGTGGAGTTCCGAATCGGCTGGAACGTACGGCAGCTGGGCTTCGCGGACGGCCGCATCACGAAGGCCGTCATCGAGGACCCCGACGGCGTACGCCGCGACGTCACCGCCGATCACTACATCCAGGCCATGCCGGTGGAGCACGCGCGCAAGACGTGGAGCGCGGAACTCAAGGGAGCGGACCCGCAGTTGGCGCGCTGCGACAAGCTGGAGACCGACTGGATGACAGGCATCCAGTTCTATCTGACGGAGCGCCCACCCGTGGTGAAGGGCCACTTCAACTGCATCGATTCGCCCTGGTCGCTCACCGGCATCGCGCAGGCGGGCCACTGGCCTGAGCGCGACTTCCCCGCGGACTACGGAGACGGCGTCGCGGTCGAGTGCCTCTCCGTGGACATCTCCGAGTGGGACAAGCCGGGGATCCTCTACGGCAAGACGGCCAAGCAGTGCACGCGCGACGAGGTCGCCAAGGAGGTGTGGGCGCAGCTCAAGGCCGCGCTCAACGACACCGGCAAGGCCGTCCTGAGCGACGGCAAGCTGCACTCGTGGTTCCTGGACCCGGGCGTGGACGGCATCGGGACGCCGAACCCGACCAACGAGGACGAGCTGCTCATCCACCCGGTCGGCACCTTCCACAACCGCCCTTCGGCCGCCACGAAGATCCCCAACCTCTATCTGGCGGGCGACTACGTGGCCGTGCCGATCGACCTCGCGACGATGGAAGGGGCGAACACTTCGGCGCGCCAGGCGGTGAACGCCCTTCTGGAGAGGGTCGGTTCGGATGCCGCACCGTGCACGGTGACCTCCTTGTTCCGCGCCCCCGCGGTCGAACTCCTCAAGCGCCACGACCGCACCCGCTACCGGCTCGGTCTGCGCAACGCCCTGGATCTGGGCTGATCCGGGCCGATCCGAGCTGATCTTGGCTGAGGGGCGGGAGGGCAGGGGCGTACGGGGTAGGGAGCTCGTATGCGAACGCGGAGATGGACACGACGCACGACGGTGGCGGCGGTGGCGGCCGTCGCCACCTTGGGCCTTGCGCCCGGCTGCACCCTCAGCGACACCAGCGGAGGCAACGGGAAGGCGCCCTCCGGCGACGGGCGCGTACTCGCCGTGAAGATCGACAACGTAGGCCCGGCGCGCCCGCAGACGGGTCTGGACGCGGCGGACGTCGTGTACGCGGAGCAGGTCGAGGCGGGGCTGAGCCGCCTGATGGCGGTGTACGCGGGCAAGCCGCCGCCTGTCGTCGGCCCGGTGCGCAGCGCGCGGGAGACGGATCTGGAGCTGCTGAGGCAGTTCGACGATCCGGCTCTCGCGTTCTCCGGGGCGCAGTCGAAGCTCCTCCCGCTGATCTCGGCGGCTCCCCTGCTCCCGCTGTCACCCGGCAAGGCGCCGGGCGACGCCTACTTCCGTGGCGGCGGCAAGGTGGCCCCGCACAACCTCTTCGTACGCCCGGAAGCGCTGGACGCCGACGCGGGCACGGGAGGCCTTCAGAGCACGGGCTTCACCTTCGGCGCGCGTCCGAAGGGCGGCACTCCGGAACGTGCGGCCACGGTCCGTTTCCCCGCGGCACGGTTCACCTTCGACTGGTCGGCCGAGCGGAAGCGCTGGCTGGTCTCCATGGACGGCGCGCAGGCCCGCACGGCCGACGGCAAGACGCTGGGGGCGTCGACGGTCGTCGTGCAGTACGTGAAGGTGCGCGAGTCCCGCTTCCACGACCGCTCGGGCAACATCACGCCGTTCACCGAGACCGTCGGCTCGGGCGAGGCGCGGGTCCTGCGGGACGGCCGGGCCTACGAGGCGCGCTGGGAGCGGACATCTCCGCAGGACGGCACGGAGTTCACGACGGCGGACGACGGCGAGCAGCTGCCGTTCGCGAAGGGGCAGGTGTGGGTGGTGTTCGCGAAGGCGTGACTCAGGGCCTGCCCGCGGGCCGGCCGTTGGTCGCGGCGAAGGGTTCCGCGGGATTGCGCAGGCCCTCCGCCGCGTCCGAGACCCGCTGGATCAGGTCGAAGAAGAGGCTCTGCTCGTCCGCGGAGAGCGGCCCGAGGAAGACCTGGTTCATCCGGGCCGTCCGCACGGTCAGCTTGCGGTGCGTGCGCTTGCCCTCGTCCGTCAGGTGCAGCAGATACCGGCGGCCGTCCTGCGGGTCGCGCACCTTGTCGAGCAGCTCACGGCGCATCAGGCGGCTGATGACCTCCGCGATGGTGGACCGGTCGAGGCCGACCCGCTCGCCGACGGTGCGCTGATCGAGGCCCGGCTCGGCGACGAGCGCGTTCAGGACGGCGAACTGCGGCGAGGTGATCTCCTCGGAGACCATCGTGTTCCACAGCAGATAGTGCGCCTGCTGCAGACGCCGGGCCAGGTGCCCGGGGTGGGTGGTCAGATCCACCGCGGCCATGAGTTCCTCCACTGCCTTGTACGGCTGTCTTGTACCGGGGTTTTTCGTAGGTGCACTGAACAGTACTCGCCCTTGACGGCCTACGGAACGAATGGCAGCGTAAGTTCAACCTCGTAGAAATAGTCAGTGCCCTGATTAATGCGTGGGGCATCGAAGGCCTGGAAGAGATGGGGCTCGACGGATGGACAAGGTGGTGGCCTCGGCCGCCGACGCGGTGGCCGATGTGGGCGACGGTGCGTCCCTCGCGGTGGGCGGGTTCGGGCTGAGCGGTGTGCCCGGCGTGCTGATCGCGGGGCTGTACGAGGCCGGGGTCTCGGGCCTGCGGGTGGTGTCCAACAACTGCGGGGCGATGGAGTCGGGCCTCGCGGTACTGCTCTCGGCGGGCCGGATCGCTCGGGTGACCGGGTCGTACATCGGCGCCAACAAGGAGTTCGCCCGCCAGTACCTGGGCGGTGAGCTGGAGGTGGAGATGATCCCGCAGGGCACGCTCGCCGAGCGGCTGCGGGCCGGAGGGTGCGGGATCCCCGCGTTCTACACACCGGCCGGGGTGGGCACGCAGGTCGCCGACGGCGGGCTGCCGTGGCGCTACGACGGCTCGGGCGGGGTGGCGCTCGCCTCACCGGCCAAGGAGGTGCGCGAGTTCGACGGCGAGGAGTACGTCATGGAGCGCGGCATCCGTACCGACTTCGCGCTGGTGCGGGCCGCCAAGGGCGACCGGCACGGGAACCTCGTCTTCAACAAGTCCACCCGCAACTTCAACCCCCTGGCCGCGATGGCCGGGCGGGTCACGATCGCCGAGGTGGAGGAGCTGGTGGAGCCGGGCGAGATCGACCCCGACGCCGTGCACCTGCCGGGGATCTACGTCCAGCGGGTCCTCGAGCTGACCCCGGAGCAGGCGGTGGACAAGGGCATCGAACGACGTACGGTCTCCGCACCCGCGCCCACGGCACAAGGAGCAGTGAGCGGCTGATGGCCTGGACCCGTGAGCAGATGGCCGCCCGCGCCGCACGCGAGTTGCGCGACGGCCAGTACGTGAACCTGGGCATCGGACTGCCCACCCTGATCCCCAACTACCTCCCCGAGGGCGTCGAGGTGGTCCTGGAGTCCGAGAACGGCATCCTCGGCGTAGGGCCTTATCCCACGGACGCCGAGGTGGACCCGGATCTGATCAACGCGGGCAAGGAGACGGTCACCGTCCGCCCGGGCGCCTCCTACTTCGACTCCGCGCTGTCCTTCGGGATGATCCGCGGCGGCCACATCGATGTCGCTGTGCTCGGCGCGATGCAGGTCTCCGCGCGCGGGGACCTGGCCAACTGGGCGATCCCGGGCAAGATGATCACGGGGATCGGCGGGGCGATGGACCTGGTGCACGGGGCGCGCACGGTGATCGTGGCGATGACGCACACCGCCAAGGACGGCTCCCCCAAGATCCTTGAGGAGTGCGCGCTGCCGCTGACCGGCCGGACCTGCGTGGACCGGATCATCACCGACCTCGGCGTCCTCGACATCACCGAATCCGGCCTGGAGCTGGTCGAGTTGGCGCCCGGCGTCACCCCGGACGAGATCGTCGCCAAGACGGCGGCCAAGGTCCGTATCCCCGAAGGAACCCAGCACCACGCTGCACTCACGCCGTACTCACGGAGCCGAGAGACATGACCCTCACCGAACCCCTGCCCGACGGGCTCAGCCAGCAGGAGATAGACACGGAGGTCGCCAAGGCGCAGGCCGCGACCGTGCCTGCCGATCACCCGCCGCGCGACTATCCCCCGTACCGCAGCAGCCACTTCCGCCACCCCAAGCAGCCGCTGATCCCGCTGCACGACCCGGAGGCAGTGGAACTGAGCGGCCCCGCGTTCGGCGTCACCGACATCACGGCGCTCGACCGCGACCTGACGCGCCAGCATCTGGGCGAGCCGCTCGGCGAGCGGATCACCGTGTCCGGCCGCGTACTTGACCGCGAAGGGCGCCCCGTACGCGGCCAGTTGGTCGAGCTGTGGCAGGCCAACGCGTCGGGCCGGTACGCCCACCAGCTCGACCAGCACCCGGCGCCGCTCGACCCGAACTTCACGGGGTTCGGCCGCTGCCTGACCGACGACGAGGGAACGTACTCCTTCACGACGATCAAGCCGGGCGCGTACCCGTGGCGCAACCACGTCAACGCGTGGCGTCCCGCGCACATCCACTTCTCGCTCTTCGGCACCGCGTTCACCCAGCGCCTGGTGACACAGATGTACTTCCCGGGCGACCCGTTGTTCGCCTACGACCCGGTCCTGCGCTCGGTCACCGACGAGTCGGCGCGGGCGCGTCTGGTCTCCGCCTACGACCACGGTCTCTCCGCCGCCGAGTGGTCGCTCGGCTACCGCTGGGACATCGTCCTCGACGGCCCGTCCGCGACGCTCTTCGAGGAAGGCGACAAGCACTGATGTCGTACGCTCCCACTCCCTCCCAGACCGTCGGCCCCTTCTACGGCTACGCGCTGCCCTTCCCGCGCGGCGGCGACGTCGCACCTGCAGGGCACCCGGACACGATCACCCTGCACGGGTACGTGTACGACGGCGCGGGAAACCCCGTCCCCGACGCCCTCATCGAGACCTGGCAGCCCGCGCCCGACGGCTCCCGCACGGGAGCGCCGGGCTCACTGCGGCACGACCCGGTCACGGGCGAGGTCATCGGCCGTGACGGTGTCGCGTTCACCGGGTTCGGCCGTGTCCCGACCGATGCGGACGGCCACTGGTCGGTCCGTACGCTCCCGCCGGGCGGCGTCTCGTACGTCTCGGTCGCCGTCTTCGCGCGCGGTCTGCTCCACCACCTGTACACGCGCGCCTACCTGGTCGACGAGCCGGGCGACGCGCTCCTCGGCTCCCTCGACCCGGCGCGGCGCGCGACGCTGGTCACCCGCCCCGAGGCGCACCGCACGTACCGTTTCGACATCCGCCTTCAGGGCGAGGGCGAAACGGTGTTCCTGGAGTTCCAGTGAGTCTTGAAGGTACGGACGTCGGCCTGCTCGCCCCCGGGCGAGCGGGCTCCCCCGCCGAGGCCGCGACCGGCGACACCGCCTTCCTGCAGGCGATGCTTGACGCGGAGGCGGCGCTGACGCGGGCTCAGGCGACGGTGGGTATGGCCCCGGCAGAGGCGGCGAAGGCCGTCTCCGCCGCGGCCGACGCCGACCGCTTCGATGTACGCGACATCGCGCTCCGCGCGCGGACCGGCGGCAATCCGGTGATCCCGCTGGTCGCGGACCTGACGGCGGCGGTGCCCGCGGATGCGGCGCCGTACGTCCATCGGGGCGCCACGAGCCAGGACATCATGGACACAGCGATGATGCTGGTCGCGCGGCGCACGCTGGACCTGATCCTGGTGGACCTGACCCGCACGGAGACAGCACTCGCCCGCCTCGCGTCGCAGCACCGGGACACGGTGATGCCGGGCCGCACCCTGACGCAGCACGCGGTCCCGACGACGTTCGGCCTCAAGGCGGCGGGCTGGCGCTCGCTGGTGCTCGACGCGCGGGACAGGGTGCGGCCGGTGCGCGAGTCGCTTCCTGCTCAACTTGGCGGTGCAGCAGGCACGTTGGCCGCGTTCGGGGCGTACGCGAGTGGCGCGAAGCCGACGGGGGCGTTCGCGGATGGGGAGTTGTCGACGAAGGCACCTTCGGGGGGAGCGTCCTCGGTGGGGGCACTCCCGGGAGAAGCGTCCTCGGCAGAGGCGCTCCCGGGAGGACCGTCCTCGGCGATGGCACCTTCGGGGGAAGCGTCCTCGGCAGAGGCGTTCCCGGGAGGACCGTCCTCGACGGAGGCGCTCCCGGGGGAACCGTCCTCGACGGAGGCTGCCTCGGCAGAGGTACTCCCCGCGGAGGCGTTCTCAGCGGCAGGCGGCCACGGGGAGCAACTCGTCTCGGCCTTCGCCCGCCAACTCCGTCTTGCCGAACCCGTCCTCCCGTGGCACACCCTCCGCACCCCCGTCGCCGACCTCGCCGCGGCCCTCGCCTTCACCGCAGGGGCCCTTGGCAAGGCGGCCACTGACATCCTCACCCTCAGCCGGACAGAGCTCGCCGAACTCTCCGAAGGAGCAGGCGGCGGCTCATCCGCGATGCCCCACAAGGCGAACCCCGTACGCTCCACCCTCGTCGCGGCCGCGGCCCGCCGCGCCCCCGCCCTCGCGGCGACGCTCCACGCGTCGATGGCCGCCGAGGACGAACGCCCGGCAGGCGCCTGGCACGCGGAGTGGGAGGCCCTGCGCGACCTCCTGCGCACAGTCGGCGGCGCGAGCCTCCACGCGGCGGAGCTCACCGAGAACCTCCGGGTCCACCCGGCGGCGATGCGTGAACACCTCGGCCTCACCCACGGGTTGATCGTCTCCGAACGTCTCACTGCGGAGCTGACACCCCTCCTGGGCCGGGCCCGTGCGAAGGAGCTCCTCACGTCGGCGGCCCTGCGCACCCGGGACGAGGGCAGGCCCCTCGCGGAGATCCTTGCCGAAGAGCCCGATCTTTCCTCGGTCGACCTCACCGAACTGACCGATCCCACCCGTTACACCGGCTCAGCCGGACCCCTCACGGACCGAGCCCTGGAGCGACGATGACCGGCGAACTCCCGCACCACACCACCGAGGGCGCGCCGACCGCGCCCCCTCTCCTCCTCGGCTCCTCCGTCGGCACCTCCACCGCCCTGTGGGACGCCGTGGCGCCCGAACTCTCCACCACCCACCGGGTCGTACGCTGGGACCTGCCCGGTCACGGCAAGTCCCCGGCCGACCTGATCGGCCCGGGAGCGACCGTCGCCGACCTGGCCGCACTCGTCCTCGCGCTCGCCGAATCGCTCGGCATCGACCGCTTCGCGTACGCGGGCGTCTCCCTCGGTGGCGCCGTCGGCCTGCACCTGGCCGCGCACCACCCGGAGCAGGTGGAGAGCCTCGCCGTGATCTGCTCGTCCGCGCACTTCGGCGGCAGCGCCCGCTGGGAGGAGCGTGCCGCGCTCGTGCGCCGCGAAGGCCTCGCCGCTCTCGCGAAGAGCGCGCCGGACCGCTGGTTCACCCCCGGGTTCACGGTCCCCGCCCTGGTGGACGACCACCGGAACACCGACCCCGAGGCGTACGCCGCGTGCTGCGACGCACTGGCGGCGTACGACATCAGGGAGTCGCTCGCGACGATCACCACGCCCACGCTCGTCGTCGCGGGCCGCGAGGATCCGGCGACGCCGCCCGCCCACGCCCGCGAGATCGCCGACGCGGTGCCGGGCGCCTCCCTCACGGAGCTGGCGGGCGCCTCGCATCTCGCGCCGGCGGAGCGCCCGGAGGCCGTGGTCGCCGCGCTGCGCACGCACTTGACGGGTGCGGACGCGAGCGGGATGGCCGTGCGGCGAGCGGTCCTGGGCGACGCACACGTGGACCGCGCGCAGGGGAACACCACACCCTTCACGGCCCGCTTCCAGGACTTCATCTCCCGCTATGCCTGGGGCGAGATCTGGACCGACCCGACCCTCGCGCACCGCGAACGCAGCATGATCACCATGACCGCCCTGGTCGCGCACGGGCACTACGACGAGCTCGCCATGCACGTCCGGGCGGCCCGCCGCAATGGGCTCACGCCGGAGGAGATCGGCGCTGTGCTGCTCCAGACGGCGGTCTACTGCGGTGTCCCCGCGGCCAATTCGGCCTTCGCGGTGGCGCAGCGGGTCCTCGCGGAGGAGTAACAGTTCACCGGTCACCCTTTAGGCTGCTGCTGCTCAGGGGGAGCAGGGGATCAGGGAGCAGGGGGACAAGGGCCGATGAACGACGCGACTGAGGTGTTCCAGCCGTTGCGGGCGGACGATCCGTCCACGGTGGCCGGATACCGCCTCGCCGCCCGGATCGGCGCGGGAGGCATGGGCCGGGTCTATCTGTCGCACACACAGGGCGGCCGACCGGTCGCGATCAAGGTGGTGCGGCCGGAGCTGGCCGACGATCCGGCCTTCCGGCGGCGGTTCAGCAGGGAGATAAGGGCGGCCCAGCGGGTCAGGGGCGCCTACACGGCCGAACTGATCGACGCCGACGCGGACGGCGTACCGCCCTGGCTTGCCACGCTGTACGTGCCCGGGCCCTCCCTGTCGCAGGCCGTAGCCCGGAGCGGGCCGCTGCCGGTACCGGCGGTGCTGTGGCTGATGGCGGGGGTCGCCGAGGCACTGCAGGCCATCCACGGCGCGGGAATCGTGCACCGGGACCTGAAGCCGTCGAACGTGCTCCTGGCCGCGGACGGGCCGCGCGTGATCGACTTCGGCATCTCGCTGTCCTCCAGCGCCACGTCTCCGCACACCGCTACGGGCAGTGCCGCGGGTACGCCCCAGTTCATGGCCCCCGAACAGGCGTCCGCGGGCGCAGTCACGGCGGCCACCGATGTCTTCGCGCTCGGCCAGACAGCGGCGTTCGCGGCACTGGGCGAGCCGTTGTACGGGGACGGGCCCTCGGTCAGTGTGCTGTACCGGATCGTGCACTCGGAGCCCGATCTCTCCCTGCTGCCCGCGCAGTTGCGTCCACTGTTCGCCCGTTGTCTGGCCGCCGATCCGGCGGAGCGGGCAACCCTGGCGGAGATCGTCGACTGGTGCAGGCAGCGCCTCGGCGGGGATGCCGCCGAGGGCGCGGGGCCTGCCGTGTGGCGGGAGATCACCGGGCCGGAGGTGAGGGTTCCGGCTCCGGTCCCCCACCCGACCCGGGTGCACCCTGCCCCGGTGTACACGCAGCCGTTGTTCGCGCCACCACAGCCGACGGTGCCCTCGGAGCCGGACAGACGGCGGGCCCGCCGAAGACGCACCGCGTTCATCACGGCCGCCGTGACGGCGGGCGTGCTGCTGCTCACGGGTGTGACGTGGACGGTGATGGACGCGACGGACACGCTCCGCCGCAAAGGCACATCCTCGGAGTCCGGTTCACGGACGCCCGACCGCTCGTCGGCGTCCGGAGCGGCGTCCGGGGGATCTGCGAGAGACGGTGAGAACTCGGCGGCCGGTGAGAACTCAGGATCCGGTGACAAGAGTGACCGGGCGGCGGACGGGTCACTCCCCTCCTCAGACTCCTCCGGCTCCTCCGGCTCCTCCCCGACCGGGTCCACGCAGCCGCAAGCCGTCGCGTACCCCCAGGAATGGTTCGACGAGAAGAACTCCGTGAGCCTCAAGGAGCCGGTCGACCGCAAGGACCGCAAGGGGGACATCCGCTTCGTCTGCGAGGGGAACAGCTGCTCGCTGGAGAGCGACAAGAGCCTGATCACCCCGCTGTACGGCAAGCCGGGAGCCACCCTCGATTCATGCCGTACCGCCCTCAAGGGCGCCGACAGTCACGACCTCCCGCTGGCCGCGGTGGCGGCCGGCAGCGAGATCTGCGTGAAGAACCCTGCCGGAGACATCGCCCTGCTCGTGGTCCTGGTGAAGTCGACCGCACTGCCGAAGGGCGGATTCAGCTTCTTGAGCGCGGACATGACGGTCTGGCGGGCACGTTAGGTCCTGGCGGGCGCGACAGGCGGCGCACGGCGGGCGCGTCAGGCGCCCTGAAGCCCGCCCTGAAGCCCGTCCTGAAGCCCGTCCTGGAGCCTCAGGTGGCGCTCCGCTCGCTCGCCTCGCGATACCGCCGCTCCATCTCGTCGACGTACGCGTCGTCGCCCGGCCGCCCCGCCCTCAGCAGGCGCCACCACTGCTCGATGCTCCAATTGGCCGGTTCCGTCGACCCGATGAACTCCTCGACGAGCGAGAGGAAGCGCACGGGATCGGCGTGGAAAGGGAAGTGCCCGGCCCCGGGGAAGATTTCGAGGCGGCTGTCGGGCATCGCCTCGTGCGCGGTGAACGCGTGATCGACCGGCAGGACGCCGTCCCTGTCACCCCAGACGAGGAGCGTGGGCATGCCCTGCGCGAGGTAGCAGCGGTCCAGCATGGTGACCACCTGGCCGCGCCAGTCGACGACGGAACGCAGCGTGCGGATGAACGCGGCCCGCGCCCACACGTCCGGGAGCGAGTCGACCAGGCCCATCAGCTCGGGCGCGTCCTGTCCCAGGCCGGTGTCGAGCAGCCGGAGCAGAGCGACGACCGCCCGCACCGGCAGGTCGGCGCCCGGCAGTCCGAGCAGGGAGAGGAACAGTGCGGCCCCTGGCAGCGAGACGCCCCGCAGCACGGGGGTGACCTGCGGACCGACGCCTCCCGTGCTGACGAGGACGAGCCGGTCGACGCGCTCGGGGAACTGGTAGGCGAACTGCATGGCGACGCCGCCGCCGAACGAGTGCCCGACGAGGGTGACCCGCTCGACACCGAGTACGCCGAGCAGATCCCGGACTCCGTTGGCGTACGCGGCCACCGAGTAGTCCGCTCTCGGCTTCTCGGACGCACCGTGACCGAGCAGGTCGGGCGCGATGACCGTGTGATTGCGGGCCAGTTGGGGGATCAGCGGGGACCACGTCGCCGATGAGTCGCCGATGCCGTGGATCAGCAGGATCGCCGGTCCTTCTCCCGCGACGCGGTACGCGCGCCGGTATCCGTGCACGGTACGGAATCGCAGGGCGCCCCCTCTCTCGTCGCCGGTGGGAAGCCGCCTGGGCTGGAAGGGCAGGATCCGCGCCATGGGCCGGAGTGTAGGCGGGTGGCGCTGCGGGGTGGTTTCGGGTGGGTTTCGGGTGGCTCAATACGGGCGTACTCACGACGAACCCGGTGTCGCTATGCGGCTGCGTAGTACCCCAGGAACATGTCGACGCCGACGACGATCAGACGCTCCGCCAGGTCGTCGCTGATGTCGGTTCCGTACGAGCCGAAGACCAGATGCGGGAAGACCAGCAGGGAGTAGAGCTGGATGACCGCCGCTTCCATGTCCGGGCGGGAAGCGGTGGATCTCCCGGGCCATGAGGTGACGCAGCGCGTTCATCTCCTGGTCGGTGCGCACGACGTGGACCCAGGCGCGGGCCACGGCGCGCTGCTCGTCACCGCCGGTACGGGCTCGCTCATCTACGGCCTCGTCGCGGCGGGCGACACGGGCTGGTCGGACGCCAGGACGCTGGTGCCGTTGACCGCGGCGGCGGTGGCGTACGGAGCGTTCGCCGCCGTCGAGCGGGCGCAGCGTGCGCCGCTGATCGACCTGGCCGTGCTCCGGCGCCGTCCGGTGGTCGTGGGCTCGTATCTGATGCTGGTCGCCACGGCGTTGCTGATATCCCTGTTCTTCCTGGGGTCGGTGTTCCTCCAGGAGGTACGCGGATACAGCGCCCTGCGGACCGGGGTGCTGTCCCACGGCGGCGGTGGGGCTCGCGCTCGCGGCGCTCGGCACCGGTCCGCTCACCGGCGCAGGGCGGGACGGCAACGCGTGGACGACCGTCGCGCCGGGCATGTCCCTGGCCGCCCTCGGGCTCGGTTCCGTGTTCGTGGCGGCCACCACCACCGCCCTCGGGTTCATCACCCACGAAGAAGCGGGCATCGCATCCGGTGTGGTCAACACCTTCCACGAAGTGGGCGGCTCGATAGGGGTCGCCGTGGTCTCGACGGTCGCCGCATCGGGGATCGAAGGCGGGACGGGCGGCGGCTTCACGGACGCGTTCACGGTGTGCGCCGTCGCGGCCGCGGTCAGCGCCGCCGCCACCTTCGCACTCGTGCCGAGCGGGAAGCCGCAACTGACCGGCGGGCCGCACGTGCACTGACCCGCCGGCCCACCGGCCCACCGGCCCGCACCGGGCGGGGCCCCCACGCCCCGCCCGTGCAAACGCGCCACGTACGTCCGATCGAGGGGTGGCTATCGCGCCAAGTCACCACTCGCTCACCCAAATGACATATCCGGCGGGTTAAGTTGCTTGGTGACCATGCGAGTTACGCAGCCACGTGAGGACTTTTCCACCGTGACGGGATCCGGAGCACGCAGGCGGGCGCTGCCCGCGGCGCTCGTCGCGGCCCTGGTCGCCGTGCTTCTGGTGATCGTCCAGTTCTTCGCACACGGGATCAACGAACCCGCTTCCGGCGCGGCATTCCGTACGCCACCGGCCGCGGCGCCGTACGCGCAGTGCGGGGACGACACCCACCCGGAACAGACCTCCGAGCGCTTCCGGGCCCGCGGCCGCTCGCACTGCCGCGACCTCGTCCCCGATACGGCTCCGCAGCTCCACGCCCGCACTCTCACGACCGCGGACGACAGCACGTCCGCGCTGCGTCCCGTTGCCGTCGCCCACCGCACAACGAGACCTGTGGGCCGCGAACTGCCCGCTCTTCTCCAGGTTTTCCGCTGCTGACCGGCCCCTCCGGTACGGCCATGCCGCCAGGCCCTCCCGTCTGACGCGTCCGTCGGCCGGACCCCAACACGGTCCACTTCACGCCGATGCGCCACCCCCACGGCGCTCAGGAGTCACCGACATGCAGCCTTCCCCTGCCTCCGTACTCGACCGCGCCCGCTCCGTGTTCAGAGCGTCCAAGGGTGCGCGGCACGATTTCACCGCCTCCCTGGTCGTCTTCCTCGTCGCCCTGCCCCTGTGCCTGGGCGTGGCCGTCGCCTCCGGAGTGCCCGCCGAACTGGGCCTGATCACCGGCATCGTCGGCGGTCTCGTCACCGGCCTGCTGCCCGGCAGCAGCCTCCAGGTCAGTGGTCCCGCCGCGGGGCTCACCGTCCTCGTCTACGAAGCCGTGCGGGAGTACGGCATCGCGGCGCTCGGCGCCCTCGTGCTCGCCGCCGGGATCCTCCAGCTGGCCATGGGCGCCCTCAGGCTCGGCCGCTTCTTCCGCGCCATCTCCGTGGCCGTCGTCGAGGGCATGCTCGCCGGAATCGGACTCGTCCTGATCGCCGGGCAGTTGTACTCCATGGCGGACCGAGAAGCCCCCGCGAGCGGACTCGGCAAGATCACCGGGCTGCCGGGGATGCTGACCGGGATGTTCGGATCGGAACACGCGCTGACCGCCTTCGGGCTCGGCGTGGGCACCATCGCCGTGCTCGTGTTCTGGCGCAGGCTCCCCGCGAAGCTCCGCCTGGTGCCCGCGCCGCTCGCCGCCGTGGCGCTCGCCACCGGGGCCTCGCTGCTCTTCTCGCTGCCGGTGGCCACCGTCGAGGTGCGGGGCCTCGTCGAGGCGGTGCAGATGCCCGACGCCGCCGCGTTCGGGGGGCTCCTGAGCGTCGGCGCCATCGGCACCGTCCTCGCGTTCGCCCTGATCGCGTCGGCGGAGAGTCTGTTCAGCGCGGCCGCGGTGGACCGTCTGCACGACGGTCCGCGCACGTCGTACGACAAGGAACTGATCGCCCAGGGCGCGGGCAACACCGTGTGCGGGCTGCTCGGCGCCCTGCCGATGACCGCCGTCATCGTCCGCAGCGCGGCCAACGTACAGGCGGGCGCGCGGACGAAGGCGTCCCGCGTCCTGCACGGCTTCTGGCTGCTCCTCTTCTCGGCGCTGCTGCCCGCCACGCTCGGCCTGATCCCGGTCGCGGCTCTCGCGGGCGTCCTCGTGCACGCGGGCTGCAAGCTGATCCCCGTACGGCAGTTGGCCGAGCTCTGGCGCGAGAACCGCGGTGAGGCCTTCGTCCTGGTCGTGACGGCCGTGGCGATCGTCTCGGTGAACATGTTCGAGGGGGTCCTGATCGGTCTGGCCCTCGCCGTCATAAAGATCGCCTGGGAGACGCCGCACGTGGACGTGGAGGTCGTCGACAAGGGCGCGGGCCCCGTCCGCGTCCACCTGTCGGGCCACGCCACATTCCTGTGCCTCCCCAAGCTCCTCGACGCGCTCGAGGCGCTGCCCCAGGACCGCCCGATCGAGCTCGACCTGGCGGAGCTCCGGCATCTGGACCACGCGTGCCAAACATCCCTCGAGAGCTGGGCGGCGCGGCACAGCGCGCAGGGCACGGATCCGGTGCGGGTGGCGTCCGGGGCCTGACGGTCATCTGTACGCCGACGGACGACTCTGGTCGGACGGGCTCCGGTGGAGCCCGTCCGGCGGCACTCCGCCGCCCTACCTCGCCCCGTACACCGGCTGGGGAACCTCCGCCCCGGCGAGCAGTTTCAGCGCCGTGTCGCCCGCCTCCGCCGGGGTCCAGCGGGCTCCCTTGTCGGCCGTCGGCCCCGGCCGCCAGCCCTCCATGACGGTGATGCGCCCCGCTTCGGCCTCGAAGACACGGCCCGTGACACCGGCGGACGCCTCGGAGCCGAGCCACACCACGACCGGTGAAACGTTCTCCGGAGCCATCGCGTCGAAGCCGCCTCCCCCGGGCGCGGCCATGGTCTGCGCGAAGGTCTGCTCCGTCATCCGCGTCCGCGCGGCGGGCGCGATCGCGTTGACCCGCACTCCGTAGGAGGCGAATTCGGCGGAGGCGACCATGGTGAGCCCGAGAATCCCGGCCTTGGCCGCGCTGTAGTTCCCCTGCCCGACACTTCCCGAAAGGCCCGCACCGGAGCTGGTGTTGACCACGCACGCATGCCGGGCGCGCCCCGCTTTCGCCTCACCACGCCAGTACGCGGCCGCGTGCTTCAGCGGCAGGAAGTGCCCCTTCAGGTGTACGCGCAGCACCGCGTCCCAGTCGTCCTCGTCGAGGTTCACCAGCATCCGGTCCCGCAGGAACCCCGCGTTGTTGACCAGGGTGTCGAGACATCCGTAGGTGTCGAGCGCGGCCCGCACCAGGGATGCGGCGCCCTCGGACGTGGCGATGTCGCCGCCGTGCGCGACGGCCTCGCCGCCCGCCGCGCGGATCTCCTCCACGACGTCGTGCGCGGGCCCGCCGGAGGATCCGGAACCGTCGGGCCCCACACCGAGGTCGTTGACGACGACCTTGGCGCCTTCGGTGGCGTACGCGTGCGCGTGCGCACGGCCGAGGCCGCGGCCCGCACCCGTGACGATCACGACGCGGCCCGCGCAGATGCCGGGGCTGCCCGTGCTGCCCGTGCTGCCCGTGCTGCCCGTGCCAGGCTTGTCGGCTGAGGTCGTGCGGGACTCCTCGGTCATACGGAACTCCTCCGATACGTTCGATACGTTCAGTGGTTGACGGACGCGGCGTCGAGGAATGCGGGGCGTTCGCCGCCCCCGTGCAGGTGCAGCGCGGCACCACTGATGTAGCGGGCACCGTCGGAGGCGAGGAAGACGCACGCGTCCCCGACGTCCGACGGCTCTGCGAGGCGACCCAGCGGGACGGTGCGGGCGACCTGCGCGATGCCGCCCTCGTCGCCGTAGTGCAGATGGGCGCTCTCGGTGCGGGCGAGGCCGAGCACGACGGTGTTCACGCGCACCTGCGGGGCCCACTCGACGGCCATCGTGCGCGCGAGGTTCTCCAGGCCCGCCTTGGCCGCGCCGTAGGCACCGGTGCCGGGTGAGGGCCGGGAGCCGCTCACGCTTCCGATCATGGTGATGCTGGCCGCGCCCGCATCCGTACCGGGTTCCCGGTCGCGCATCACCTCGTACGCCGCCAAGGACGCGTACAGCGGGGCCAGCAGGTTGAGTTCGACGATCTTGGCCTGGCGGGCGGGGCCGGACTCGGCGAGCAGCCCGAACGGCGTGCCGCCCGCGTTGTTCACCAGCGCGTCCAACCGTCCGTGATCGGCGGCCACTTCGGCGAAGAACGTGTGTGCCGCTTCCGCGTCGCGCAGGTCGATGGGCCGGAACTCGGCGGTGGCGCCCGCCGCTTCGACCGGGCCGTCCGGCGGTCTGCGGGCACAGACGACGACCCTCGCACCGGCGGCGAGGAAGCTGCGGGCGATACCGGCGCCCACGCCTCGGGTGCCGCCGGTGACGACCACCACCTGTCGGGTGTCAGTCATCGCTGCTACCTTCCTAACTAACAAATGTTTGGTTGAAGGGCTTGGTTGAAAGGTAGCGGATCCTCTGATGTCTGTCTCCACCTCCACCCCGGACAAGGGCGTCGCCGTCGTCACCGTCGACTTCCCGCCCGTCAACGCCCTGCCCGTGCAGGGGTGGTTCGACCTGGCGGCCATGGTGCGCGCTGCGGGCCGCGATCCCGGGACGCGCTGCGTCGTCCTGGCCGCCGAGGGCCGCGGGTTCAACGCGGGTGTGGACATCAAGGAGATGCAGCGCGACAGCGGCCACAGCGCACTGATAGGCGCCAACCGCGGGTGCTACGAAGCGTTTTCGGCGGTGTACGAATGCGAGGTGCCGGTCGTGGCCGCCGTGAACGGCTTCTGTCTGGGCGGCGGCATCGGCCTGGTGGGCAACGCGGACGCGATCGTGGCGAGCGAGGACGCGACGTTCGGCCTTCCCGAGCTGGACCGGGGCGCCCTCGGAGCGGCGACACATCTCGCCCGCCTGGTGCCGCAGCACCTGATGCGCGCCCTGTACTACACCTCGCGCACGGCCACCGCGGCCGAACTGCACGCGCACGGCTCCGTGTGGCGGGTCGTGCCGCGGGCGGAACTGCGCGATGCGGCACTGGAGTTGGCGCGCGAGATCGCACAGAAGGACGGGACCCTGCTGCGGTTCGCCAAGGCGGCGATCAACGGCATCGACCCCGTCGACGTGCACCGCAGCTACCGCTTCGAGCAGGGCTTCACCTTCGAGGCGAACCTGAGCGGCCTGGCCGACCGCATCCGCGAGGACTTCGGACAGGAATCCGGTAAGGCATCCGGCAAGGAAGAGAAGGGCAGGGCATGACGGACAAGACCATGACGCCCGACGAGATCGTGGGGCGGCTGCGGAGCGGGATGACGCTCGGCATCGGCGGCTGGGGATCGCGCCGCAAGCCCATGGCCCTGGTGCGGGCCCTGCTGCGGTCCGGGATCACGGACCTCACCGTCCTGTCGTACGGCGGCCCGGACGTCGGCCTGCTCGCCGCGGCGGGGAAGATCCGCAAGCTGGTCACGGCGTTCACGACACTCGACTCGATTCCCCTGGAGCCGCACTTCCGCGCGGCACGCGAGCGTGGCGCCTTCGAACTGGTCGAGCTTGACGAGGCGATGTTCATGCAGGGCCTGACGGCCGGCGCCCAGCGGCTGCCGTTCCTGCCGATCCGCGCGGGCCTCGGTTCGGACGTCCTGCGGGTCAACCCCCAGCTGCGTACGGTCACTTCGCCGTACGAGGACGGGGAGGAGCTCGTGGCCGTTCCCGCCCTGCGGATGGACGCGGCACTGGTCCATCTGAACCGCGCCGACCGCCTGGGCAACGCCCAGTACCTGGGCCCGGATCCGTACTTCGACGACTTGTTCTGCGAGGCGGCCGACACGGCGTACGTGTCGTGCGAGCGGATCGTCGAGTCGAGCGAGCTCACCGAGCGGACCGCGCCGCAGACGATGCTGATCTCCCGGCACGCGGTGACGGGCGTGACCGAGACGCCCAAGGGCGCGCACTTCACCTCGTGCGTGCCGGACTACGACCGCGACGAGCCCTTCCAGAAGGCGTACGCCACCGCCGCGAGCGACCCGGACGCCTGGAAGAAGTTCGAGGACCGCTTCCTGACCGGCACCGAGCAGGACTACCAAGCGGCCGTCCGGACCTGGCACAAGGAGCAGCGATGAGGCAGACCGACCCGACGGCGACGACCGGCACGCCCGGCACGCCCGGCACGCCCGGAGCGAACACCGTCACCCGCGCCGAGTACTGCGTGATCGCCTGTGCCGATGCCTGGCGGGACGCCGGTGAGATTCTCGCGTCGCCGATGGGCACGGTCCCGGCGATCGCCGCCCGCCTGGCCAAACTGACGTTCTCGCCCGACCTGCTGCTCACGGACGGGGAGGCACTGCTGATCGGCGATGTGCCCGCCGTGGGGGCGCCTTCGGCGGTGACGGAGGGCTGGCTGCCGTACCGCAGGCACCTGACGATGGCCATGGGCGGCAGGCGTCACGTGATGATGGGCGCGAGCCAGATCGACCGCTTCGGAAACCAGAACATCTCCTGCATCGGCGACTGGGAGCGTCCGAAGCGCCAACTGCTCGGGGTGCGCGGAGCCCCCGTCAACACCCTCAACAACCCGGTGAGTTACTGGATCCCCCGTCACTCGACGCGTGTCTTCGTCGAGAAGGTCGACATGATCAGCGGCGTCGGGTACGACAGCGCGGCGGCGGCAGGTCCTTCCGCGACCCGCTTCCACGACCTGCGCAGGGTCGTGTCGGACCTCGGCGTCTTCGACTTCGGGGCGGCGGACCACGCGATGCGTCTGGTGTCCCTGCA
This sequence comes from Streptomyces sp. NPDC056486, assembly GCF_042795295.1. Classification (NCBI taxonomy): domain Bacteria; kingdom Bacillati; phylum Actinomycetota; class Actinomycetes; order Kitasatosporales; family Streptomycetaceae; genus Streptomyces; species Streptomyces sp. NPDC056486. Next base: position 12,695 of record NZ_JBHTSF010000090.1, on the reverse strand, counting down.
TCCGGGCGTGAGCGTCGAGCAGGTGCGCGAGTCGACCGGCTTCACCCTGGCCATGGCGGACGACGTGCCGTACACCCGCGAGCCGACCGCCGAGGAACTGCGGCTGATCCGCGAGGTGGTGGACCCGCGCGCTCTGCGCGAGCGCGAGGTGCGCTCGTGACGCCGGCCCCGGCGAACCCGGCCCCGGCGAGCATGGAGACGGCGCTGACCAGGCTGGTCGGCGTCCGGTACCCCGTCGTGCAGACCGGCATGGGCTGGGTGGCGGGCCCCCGCCTGGTCTCCGCGACGGCGAACGCGGGCGCCCTGGGCATCCTGGCCTCCGCGACGATGACGGTCGACCAGCTGCGTTCCGCCGTCCGGGAGGTCAAGTCCCGTACGGGCGAGCCCTTCGGGGTCAACCTCCGCGCCGACGCGGGCGACGCACGGGACCGGGTGCGGGTCATCGTCGACGAGGGGGTTCGCGTCGCGTCCTTCGCGCTCGCCCCCTCGAAGGAGCTGATCGCGGAGCTGAAGGACGCCGGGGTGGTCGTCATCCCGTCCATCGGCGCGCGACGGCATGCCGAGAAGGTCGCGGCATGGGGCGCGGACGCGGTCGTCGTGCAGGGCGGCGAGGGCGGCGGGCACACGGGCGAGGTGGCGACGACCGTGCTGTTGCCGCAGGTCGTGGACGCGGTCGACATTCCGGTGATCGCGGCGGGGGGCTTCTTCGACGGGCGGGGTCTCGTCGCCGCGCTCGCCTATGGCGCCGCGGGGGTCGCGATGGGCACACGCTTCCTGCTGACGTCGGACTCGACGGTGCCGGACGCGGTCAAGGCGCGCTATCTGGCCGCTTCGGTCAAGGACGTCACGGTGACCACGCGGGTGGACGGTCTTCCGCATCGGATGCTGCGGACGGACCTTGTCGCTTCGCTGGAGAAATCGGGGCGGGTGGCGTCCCTCGCACGGGCGGTCCGGCATGCCGCCGCGTTCCGGAAGGTGTCCGGGATGGGCTGGGGCGAGATGGTCAGGGACGGGCTTGCGATGCGGCACGGGAAGGGGATGACGTGGAGTCAGGTCCTGCTCGCCGCGAACACGCCGATGATGCTGAAGTCGGCGATGGTGGACGGGATGCCGGAGGCAGGGGTGATGGCTTCCGGGCAGGTCGCGGGGCTCATCGAGGATCTGCCGTCGTGCGAGGAGCTGGTTTCAGGGGTGATGGCGGAGGCGGCCGAGGTGGTGGGGCGGCTTCTCTCCGCTGCCCCGCCCCTCCCCGAAACCGGGGCTCTGCCCCAGGCCCCCGCCCCGCTCCTCAAACGCCACCGGACGGGCTGACCCGCTCACGCCCCCGCCTCACACCCCCGCCACCGCCAAGGACTGCCGCGCCCTGGCCGCAAGCCCGTCCGCTCCGCATGACTCGGCCAGGGCGAGGCCCCGCGCCAGCTCGCTCGCGGACCCCGCCACGATCCCGTACTCGACCCGGGCCACCGCATGCTCGTAGGCGCACGGCGACGCCTCCAGGCAGGCGACGGCCCGTGCGTACAGCGCGACCGCACGGTGGCCGCTCTCCAGGGACGCCGCGCACCGCAGCGCCTCGCCGATCGCCGTCTCCGTGCCGAAGAGCTCCGCCTGGATCCGTACGCCCTTGACCAGTTCGGCGGCCCGTCGGGGGTCCTCCTCGGCGAGCGCGCGGGCGAGGTCGTTCGCCCAGGGGGCGACGATCGTGTTGTAGCGGCCGCGTTCGTGCGAGGTCTTCGCCGCCACCTCCAACTCGCCGAGGCCCTCCGAGCGTCGCCCCGTGGCGATCAGCAGACGGCCGAGGACGGAGTGGATGTCGGGCAGGAAGATCGTGGAAGGGAAGGGCGGCGCGATGCCGTAGTGGTCGGCGATCTCCTGGGCCTCGTCGACCTTCCCCCGGGCGAGCAGCGTTTCGATGAGCTTGCACGCGGCGTCCCAGTGCATCGGGAGCCCGGAGCCGACCCGGTCGGACAGGCGCAGGCTCTCCCGCAGCGAGGCCTCCGCCTCGACGAGGCGTCCACGCCTGCGGTACACCAGACCCAGCCAGGCCTTGGCGACGGCCAGATGACCGCCGCTCCAGCCCGCGGCCTCATACGCGCGGACCCCCTCGGCGAAGACGCTCTCGGCACGGTCGAGGCGGTCGGTGAAGATGTACGAGCCGCCCAGCATCGTCAGGAGCTCGAAGCCCCACTCCGTGTCGGTCCAGCCGAGCCCGGGTGCGAGGCGGCCGTTGACCAGTACACGGTCGCAGAGCTCGACGATCTCCTCCGCGTTCTCTCCGCGGGTCATGGCGTCGAAGGCGCGCAGGATCAACAGCGCACGCTCGGAGTTGTCGCGCCCCTGCAGCGGTCCGGCGAGCACGGCGAGGCGCCGCGAACGGCCCGTCGCGTCCTCCTCGCGCGAGTGGATGCCCTCCCACATGTAGTGAACGCCCTGCAGACGCATCTGGTCGGGCCCGGGCTCGAGCCGGGCGGCCTCGGCGTCCACGACGCGCAGGGCTTCCTCCAGCTGGTCGTTGTGCACGAGGGCCTGGGAGAGGCGGCAGACGGCGTCCACCCGCAGTTTGCGGTCGAGCCCCGCCGCGTGGATGGCTTCGCGCAGGTGGCCGATGGTCGTGACGGGGGAGGTCAGGAGCGTGGCGCAGCCCAGTTCATAGAGCACGCGCCCGAGGATCGCGGGCCGCGGCGGTTCCCGCAGGGCGCGTTCGAGGCAGCGGCGGGCCGCGTCCGGCGCGCCGACGGCGAGGTGCTCGGCCGCCGCTTCCCGCAGCTGCTCGACCAGTTCGGGGTCGTCGTCCGGGTGGACCTCGAGGAGGTGCCGGGACGCGGCCGCCGCGCCTCGCCCCGACAGCGTGACGGCCCAGGCGGCCTGGCCGTGCATCGCGGTGCGGGTGGCGGGCGGGATCGAGCGGTAGACGGTGCTCGCGATCAGCGGATGGACGAACTCCAGGCCCTCTTCGCCGCCGAGCAGGATGCGCGCGGTGCACAGCCGCTCCGCGCACCGCTCGGCCTTCACGCGGGGCATCCCGGCGAGCGAGGCGGCGAGGTCGAGCGAGATGGCGGTGCCGAGGATCCCCGCGGCCCACGCGAACCGTGTGACGTCCGTGCCGAGTCCTTCGAGGCGGGCGACCAGGCCACGGCCGCGCGCCGAGCGGTTCAGTGCGCGCAGTTCGGCGGCGGAGCTCTCCACCGGCTCGAGCTCGCTGTCCTGGACCTTGGCGAGCAGTTCCACGGATTCGTAGGGATTGCCGCCGGTGACCGCCCACACCTCGCGGCAGAACGGGGCGTCCGCGTGCTCGCCGAGGGTGGCGCGGGTGAGCCCGGCCGCCGCGTCGGGGGTGAGCGCGCGCAGCGGGGGCGAGGGGCGGGCCGCGGCGCCGACCGCCGCGAGATGGCGCGCGCTGTCGCCGGTGACTTCGTCCGGGCGGTGGGCGACCACGACGAGGACCGGCAGTTCGTGGAGGCGCTGGGCGAACGCGGCCAGCCAGTGCAGGGTCTCCTGGTCGGCCCAGTGCGCGTCGTCGATGAGCAGGACGAGCGGCCAGTGCACCCCCGAAAGGCGCACGACCGCCTCGACCAGGCCGTCGCACACGCCCTGCGGGTCGGCCTGCCTGCCACCCGGCTCGGCTATGCCGAGCGCCGGGCCCGCGATGGGGTACCAGTCGCCGAGATACTCCCGGGCCTCTTCGGGCGAGAGGTCGACGAGAGCCGACTGCAACAGCTGTCGTACGACGTTGAAGGGGACGGAGGTGACGGTCTCGCCGCCTCGCGCGGACCACACCGTGGCCCGCCCCTCCGCGATGCGCCGCACTTCGGAAAGGAGCGCCGTTTTGCCGATGCCCGCCTCGCCCTGGAAGACGAGCAGGCCGCCCGCCGTGGTCGCGTCGGAGCACAGCTCGTCAACGGCCCCCGCGACCGCGGTGAGTTCCGCATCGCGCTCCCACAGCGGGGCCCAGGTGCCACCTCCGGGCCGTCCCTGTGTCATCGCGCTACCTCCCGAGGTCGCTCAATCGACGTACAACCATCGAGACTAGCTGGGGAGAGGGCCTCACGGTGCGGTGTCCGGCCAGCAACTCCCGCAATGAGTGAGGTGCGCGCCCGGATCCGGGCGCGGTCGGGGACACTCTCAGAGGCGCTCGATGATGGTCACGTTCGCCTGTCCGCCGCCTTCGCACATGGTCTGGAGGCCGAACCGGCCGCCTGTGCGCTCCAGTTCGTGCAGGAGCGTCGTCATCAGTTTGACGCCGGTCGCGCCGAGCGGGTGACCGAGGGCTATCGCCCCGCCGTTGACGTTGACCTTCTCCGGATCGGCCCCTGTCTCCTTCAGCCAGGCCAGGACGACCGGCGCGAAGGCTTCGTTGATCTCGACGAGGTCGATGTCGCCGATGCTCATGCCGGTCTTCTTGAGGGCGTACGCGGTGGCGGGGATCGGCGCGGACAGCATCCTGATCGGGTCCTCGCCGCGCACCGAGAGGTGGTGGATGCGGGCGCGGGGCGTCAACCCGTGTTCCCGCACGGCCCGTTCGCTCGCGACGAGCAGCGCGGCGGCGCCGTCCGAGACCTGCGAGGAGCAGGCGGCGGTGATGGTGCCCTCGTCCAGGACGGGCTTGAGGCCCGCCATCTTCTCCAGGGTCGTGTCGCGGCGCGGGCCCTCGTCGGTGGTCACGTCTCCGTAGCCGGTGAGTTCGCGGTCGAAGCGGCCTTCGTCGATCGCGCGGACGGCCCGCTGGTGCGAGCGGAGCGCGAACTCCTCCATGTCCCGGCGGGTGATGCCCCACTTCTCGGCGATCAGCTGGGCGCCGTGGAACTGGTTGACGGGCCGGTCTCCATAGCGGGCGCGCCAGCCCTCGCTGCCCGCGTAAGGGCCTTCGGTGAGGCCGAGCGGTTCGGCGGCCTGCCGCGAGGCGAAGGCGATGGGGATCATCGACATGTTCTGTGTGCCGCCCGCGACGACGAGGTCCTGGGTGCCGGACAGGACGCCCTGCGCCGCGAAGTGCACGGCCTGCTGCGAGGATCCGCACTGCCGGTCGATCGTCACGCCGGGCACCTCTTCGGGCAGACCTGCCGCCAGCCAGGAGGTGCGGGCGATGTCCCCGGCCTGCGGACCGACCGTGTCCAGGCAGCCGAAGACGACGTCCTCGACGGCTGCGGGGTCGATTCCGGTGCGCTCGACGAGCGCTTTGAGGACATGGGCTCCCAGGTCGGCGGGGTGGACGGCCGAGAGGCCGCCCTTGCGCCTGCCGACGGGGGTGCGGACCGCTTCGACGATGTAGGCCTCGGCCATGGCTGCGTACTCCTCGTGCTCCTCGGTCGGTGCGGTCGCCGGGGCGACGACGCGCTCTGACGACGCGCTCTCTCTACGTGCGTACGGCGATGCCGTCCAGGACCATCGACAGGTACTGGCGGGCGATCTCCTCGGGGCTGTGTCCTCCCCCGGGGCGGTACCAGGACGCGGCGACCCAGACGGTGTCGCGCACGAAGCGGTAGGCGAGCCGGATGTCCAGGTCGTCGCGGAAGACGTGTTCCGCGACTCCGCGCTCCAGCGTCGTCAGCCACGTCTTCTCGAAGCGCTGCTGCGAGTCGGTCAGGTACTGGAAGCGCGCCTGCGCGACCAGATGCCTGGACTCCTTCTGGTAGATGGCGACGGCGGAGCGGTGCCGGTCGATCTCCCGGAAGGACTCGGTGACGAGCGCCTCAAGGGTCTCGCGGGGGCCGAGTTGCGACTGGAGCACGGTGTCGTACCCGTCCCACAGCTCGGTGAGGAAGGTGGAGAGGATCTCTTCGAGCATCGACTCCTTGGAGTCGAAGTGGTAGTAGAGGCTTCCGGCGAGCATGCCGGCGGCGTCCGCGATCTTGCGGACCGTGGTCGCGTTGTACCCCTGCTCGGCGAAGACGTCGGCCGCGATGGCGAGAAGTTCGCCGCGGCGCTCGGGTGAGGGACTCACCGCGGCCTTCTTGGCCGGAGCCTTCTTGGCGGGCGCCTTCTTCGTACTGGTGGTACTGGTGTTACTGGTGGTGGGGCTGTCGCCGGTGTTCTCGGGCCTTGTGCTCGTGCTGCTCTGCTTCGGTTTCGACACACGGTCATTCTCCGCCTAGGCGTGCTGGTTACTGACCGAGACCGTCTCCCCCGTCATGTACGAGGAGTACTCACTGGCAAGGAAGACGATGACGTTGGCTATCTCCCAGGGTTCGGCATACCGTCCGAACGCCTCGCGCGCGGTGAGCTCTTCGAGCAGCTCCGGCGATGTGACCTTCGCGAGGTGCGGGTGCATGGCGAGGCTCGGCGACACGGCGTTGATCCGTATCCCGTGGGGTGCGGCCTCGACGGCGGCGCAACGGGTGAGGGCCATGACGCCTGCCTTCGCCGCGGCGTAGTGCGCCTGGCCCGCCTGGGCGCGCCAGCCGAGCACCGAGGCGTTGTTCACGATCACACCGCCGCGGTCGGCGGCCCGCATGCGGCGCAGGGCGGCTCTGGTGGAGCGGAACGTGCCGTTCAGCGTGACGTCGATGACTCTGTCCCACTGCTCGTCGGTCATCTCGGTGAGCTCGGCGGTGCCACCGAGGCCCGCGTTGTTCACGACGATGTCCAGTGCGCCGTGGCGCTGCTCGGCCACGTCGTACAGAACCTGCACCTGGGCTTCGTCCGTGACGTCGCAGGGCGTTCCGTCGACCCGGTCGGCGCCGAACTCCCCGGCCAGCGCCTCGACCGTCTCCTTCGTGCGGCGCGGGTGGGCGTCGCCTATGACGATGCGCGCGCCTTCCTCCAGGAAGCGTCGGGCGGTGGCGCCCCCGATGCCCGCTCCGGCCGCGGCGGTGATGACGGCGGTGCGGCCCGCGAGCAGACCGTGCCCCGGCACGTACGTGGGTGCGTCCATGCTCGGCCCCCTTAGCTCTCGACTCGCTCTCGACGACTGGCCCAACGCCAGGGTAATCTACCAAACACTTGTTAGGGAAGACCGCTGGGAAGATCCGACCGAAGCACCGCCCAAAGCACCGACCGAAGCACCGACCGAAGAGGTGGGCCACTGATGGACCTCGACTTCACCGCCGGGGAAGGGGAGTTCAGACAGCGGGCGCGCGACTGGCTGCGCAGGCATGTGCCGGCGGAGCCGCTGCCGTCCCTGGAGACCCGGGAGGGTTTCGCGGCCCACCGCGCCTGGGAGGGCGAGCTCGCGGCCGACCGCTGGTCGGTGGTCTCCTGGCCCGAGGAGTACGGCGGGCAGGGCGTCGACATCGTCAAGTGGCTGATCTTCGAGGAGGAGTACTTCGCGGCGGGCGGCCCGGGCCGCGTCTCGCAGAACGGCATCAATCTCCTCGCGCCGACCCTCTTCGACTTCGGGACCGACGAGCAGCGGGCGCGGGTGCTACCGCCGATGGCGAGCGGCGAGGTGATCTGGGCACAGGCCTGGTCCGAGCCGGAGTCGGGCTCGGACCTGGCGTCGCTGCGTTCCACCGCACGCCGTGCGGACGGCGGTTGGCTGATCAGCGGGCAGAAGACCTGGTCGTCGCGGGCGGCGTTCGCCGACCGCGCGTTCGGCCTGTTCCGCAGCGACCTCGCCGTCGACTCCGCCAAGCCGCACCGGGGCCTGACGTACCTGATGTTCCCGCTCGACGCGGACGGCGTGACCGTCCGCCCCATCGGGCGCCTGGACGGCAAGCCCGCGTTCGCCGAGCTCTTCCTCGACGACGTCTTCGTGCCGGACCAGGACGTGATCGGCGAGCCGGGCCAGGGCTGGCGGATCGCGATGTCGACGACGGGCAACGAACGGGGCCTGACGCTGCGCTCCCCCGGCCGCTTCGTCGCCACGGCAGACCGCCTGGTGCGGCAGTGGCGCGCGGACGGCGACCCCGCGGACACCGCGCTGCGCGACCGGGTGGCCGACGCCGTGATCGGGGCCCGCGCCTATCAGCTGTTCACCTGGGCCAACGCGTCACGCTTCGCGGCTGGTGAGGCGATCGGCGCGGAGTCGAGCCTGAACAAGGTCTTCTGGTCCGAGTACGACATCGCGCTGCACGAGACCGCGCTCGACCTCCTGGGCGCGGAGGGCGAGTTGGCGGACGGCGGCGAGTGGGCCGAGGGGTACGTCTTCTCGCTCGCCGGGCCGATCTACGCGGGCACGAACGAAATCCAGCGCGACATCATCGCCGAGCGGCTGCTCGGACTGCCGAAGGGACGTCGCTGATGAAGTTCCTCCTGGACGACGAGCAGCGCGAGTTCGCGCGCTCGCTCGACGCGATGCTGACGGCGGCCGACACTCCGGCGGCCGCGAGAGCGTGGGCCGCCGGGGACCACGCGCCGGGGCGTTCCGTGTGGGGGCGCCTCGCGGACGCGGGCGTGTTCGCCCTGACGGTTCCCGAGGAGTACGAGGGCATGGGGCTGCACTCGATCGAAGTGGTCGTGTCCTTCATCGAGTTGGGGCGGCATGCGGTACCGGGACCGGTGGTCGAGACGGTGGCGGCGGGCGCGCTGCTCGCCCGCCTCGCCGAGCTGGGCGAGGCGGCTCCGGCCAAACGGCTCCTCCCGCTCTTGGCCTCCGGGGAGGCCGTCACGACGCTCGTTCTCCCCGAAGGGGGGCCGTTCGCACTGGACGCGGACGCGGCGACGCTGCGGCTGACCGCCACGGACGGTGAACTGCGCCTGGCTTCCGGGCACGCGCCCGTGGAGCGGTCGTTGGACCCGGTGCGCCGCCTAGCCCGGCTCGGGCCCGGCGAACTCCTTGCCTCGGGCCCGGCGGTGACGGAGGCTTCCCGGTGCGCGGCCGACTGGGCTTCGCTCGCGACGGCCGCGCAGGCGTTGGGGGTCGGGCTCGCGCTCCTCGACAGGACGGTCGCGTACGTGAAGCAGCGCACCCAGTTCGGCACGCCGATCGGCGGCTTCCAGGCGGTCAAGCACCGCCTCGCGGACGTCCTGATCGGCCTCGAGTTCGCCCGCCCCCTGCTGTACGGGGCGGCGTTGACCCTCAAGACGGCAGATGTGGCGGCGGCCAAAGCAGCAGCGAGCGAAGCCGCGTACGGCGCCGCACGAGCGGCGCTGCAACTCCACGGGGCGATCGGTTACACCGCGGAGTACGACCTGTCGCTGTGGCTGACGAAGGCGCGCGCACTGCGCACCGCTTGGCGCAGCCCCGGGGAGTGCCGACGACTGGTGCTGTCCGCAGGGCACGGGAGCGGCTGAGGGGTGGTCCGGGCACGGGGTCCGGGCGCGGTTCGGTCGACCCCGGCGTGTTCTCACGCGTACTCCCATCCCCCTTCACCCACCTCCTCCCGGGCGATCCGGTGCCACTCCCGCACACCGCCGGGGAGCGGCCAGGCCCACGTGGGGCGCTGTGCCGTGCGCAGCTTTTCGAGGCGGCGGGCGAGGGCCGGGCCCGCGAACTCGGCGCCGTCGGGAACGCGTGTGCCCTGTGCGGCGCGCAGGGCGGTGAATCTCGCCAGTTCCGACTCGTACGTCGCCACGGCCCGCTCCGTGCCGGAGTCCACCTCGTCCTGGGGAGCGGTCCTTCGCAGCTCCAGGACGGCCGGTTCCACGGATTCCGCGATCGCCGCGGCCAGCCGTGCGTGGCCGTCCAGGACGAGGTGGCTGTCGAGCCCGCTCATCCACCAGAGCAGAACGGGCGGCAGGGTGCCGTCCCTCGCCTGCTTGCGGTACGCCTTCACGCGGGGGTCGTCGGCGTCCGGCATGGCCCGCAGCGGAAAGATCTCCCACGAGCCGCTGTGGATGAACCAGTCGATGTATCCGTCGGGATCGCCCTCGATGATCAGCGAGCGCCAGTACTCCCCGTCACTCACGCTCATGTGCCCCCAAGTGCGCAGCAAGGGGTCCGGGGACAGCAGCCAACGCCCGTCGTGCAGGGGGCCGTCGGGTGACGCGGCGAGCAGGGTCGCGAAGTGGTGGGCCCAGCGCTGCGGGGAGCCTCCGTGGGCGCGGGCCATGTGTGCGCGCAGGGGCGGGACGAGGGGGCGGTAACGGCCGGTCCGGTAGAAGTCGACTCCGTGGCGGTCCGGGTCCACCAGGGCAAACAGCAGCGGGTCCGCGGCGGCTCCCTGCGTCAGGAGCAGACGGTTCCCGGCGGTGTGCGGGCACAGGCCGGGGCGTGGCCGGTCTCGCGTCTCCAGGAGGAGGCCGCTCCAGGTGCCGTCGGTTCGGGTGAGGTTCGTGCGGCGCGTCCCTGTGCGCGGACCGGGTGATCCGGTGGTGGACATGGACAAGTCGCCTCCTCCCCTACCTCTACTACTTCTATCGGCCTGAACTGGATCGTACGTGCGAGTGCGCTTGCCCCGTCATCGCTGCGATGATCAAACACACCCGTGAGGAGAGCGAGAGGAGCAGTTCGTGCGCGTGATCGGGCTGATGTCGGGGACTTCGTACGACGCCATCGACGCCGCGGCGGCCGACCTGACGATCGACGGCGACCGTCTGCTGCTCTCTCCGCTGGGTCTCATCACCCGCGGGTACGACGAGGCGCTGCGGACGGCGCTCGGCGCCGCGCTGCCGCCCGCCGCCACCACATTGGCGGACGTCTGCCGCATCGACACCCGCATCGGCCAGGCCTTCGCCGCGGCGGCGGCCGAGGCGGACCGTGAACTGTGCGACGGGCGAGCGGAGTTGGTGGCGTCGCACGGGCAGACGGTCTACCACTGGGTGGAGGACGGCCAGGTGCACGGCACGCTGCAGATCGGGCAGCCCGCGTGGATCGCCGAGCGGACGGGGCTTCCGGTGGTCGCCGATTTCCGCCCCCGCGACATCGCCGCGGGCGGCCAGGGCGCTCCCCTGGTCAGCATCGTCGACCGGATGTGGCTGCGCGGCAGGCCCGGCGCCCCCGCCGCGCTGAACCTCGGCGGCATCGCCAACATCACCGCCCCGGACGGCACCGCCTTCGACACGGGCCCCGCCAACGCCCTCATCGACGCCGCCGTACGTGAACTGACGCGGGAGCGGCTCGCGTACGACCTCGACGGTGAGATGGCGGCACGCGGCACGGTCGACGAGGGGCTGCTCACTGTCCTGCTGGGCGAGCCGTACTACGCGCGCCCCGCCCCGAAGACCACCGGCAAGGAGCTCTTCCATCTGCCCTATCTGCGGGCGGCACTCACCGGGTATGAGGCGCTCGCCCCGCAGGACGTCGTCGCCACGCTCACCCGGCTGACCGCCCGGACGGTCGCCGACGCCATCAGGGCGGTCGACGCATCCGAGGTCATCGCCTCCGGCGGCGGCACACGCAATCCGACGCTGATGGCGTTCCTGCGGACCGAGTTGGGAGGCGGGATCCCGGTGCGCACCTCCGACGAGCTCGGCCTTCCGTCCGCCGCGAAGGAGGCGTACGCCTTCGCGGTGCTCGGCTTCCTGACGGCGCACGGGCTGCCCGGGACGGTGCCGCAGAGCACGGGAGCCCGGCATGCGAGCGTGCTCGGGTCGATCACTCCGGGGCGGGCCGGGGTGCGGGTACCCACGCCGGTGGGCGGCGGTCCTGTACGCCTTGTGGTGGACGGGCACGAGAGGTGAACTCGCCTCTTCCCCCGGCGAATACAGCGGCCGAACAGTGACCTCCGGGCAGGCCCCCTCTCATGCCGCTTTCACCGAATGCTCATACCCTGGCGCCCATGACCCAGGTAACCCCTCCCGGCTGGTACCCCGACCCCGGCCAGACAACTGACGGCCCCCGTACCGAGCGCTGGTGGGACGGGAACGTATGGACGGACCAGGTCCGCGCGGTGGGTTCCGCCGCCGGGTGGGGCGGTTCCGCTCCGGCGGCGCCCCCGGCCTATCCGCCCGCCGCCCCGCCCGGTGCCCCCACCGCCGCCCCGGGCGCCTACCCGGCCTATCCCTCCTACCCGGGACAGCCCACCGCCCCGAAGCGCGGCCTTCGTATAGGCATAGCCGTGGGCGTGGCGCTCGTGGTCCTTGCCGGGATAGGCGGCGGCGTCTACTTCCTGACCTCGGACGACGGCGGGGACAGCGACAACTCCGCCAAGACCCCCTCGTCGTCCGCCCCCTCGAAACCCGGTGCGCCCCAGGACCCGCAGAACCCAGAGCAGTCGCAGCCCCCCGGCGGCGGCTCCGCGCCGCCGTCGGAGGAGGGGTACGCCACCGACGCCCTCAGCGGCATCAGCCTCCCGGTTCCGGACGGCTGGACCGGAGCGAGCGGCGAGGAGGGCGGCGCCTCGGTGACCACGGGTCCTTATCCGTGCCCCAGGGAGACCGACAAGACCTGCACCCGCGGCGGCGCGTACTCCGGGCCCGCCAAGGGCTTCAAGGTCGACGAAAAGACAGCGGAGGCAGCCGCCAAGGCCGACATCTCCGTCAATGCCAAGGAGTCCTACGGCGGCAAGACGTACGGCAAGATCACCTCGCACAAGGAGCTGGAGTCCAAGGCGGTCACCGTCGCAGGGCAGAAGGGCTACCTCGTGCGCTGGAAGGCCGTCACCGAGAAGAGCGACGACGGGTACGTCCAGTCGCTCGCCTTCCCCTCCCCCACCGTGAAGTCCGAGCTCGTCATCGTCCGCTTCGGCATCGACGTCAACGACAAGTCCCCGAAGGTGTCCGTTATGGACGAGATCACCGAGGGGATCAAGGCCGCGGCGGGCGGCGGAGGCGGCAACGGCAAGGAGGTCTGACGGGCCGAGCAAGTACGGGGGTCCATGAACGCCGGACCGGGTCCATGAACGTCAGAGCCGGGCGGGGGGGGGGCCCCCGGGTGGGCC
>NZ_JBHTSF010000089.1:0-38884 GCF_042795295.1 Streptomyces sp. NPDC056486 | reverse complement strand
TCGTAGTTGAGGTCGGGCTGGTGGGAGAAGAAGCGGTGGAAGAAGTATTGCTGGCGGACGGGGTCGAAGGTCCAGTTGGAGGCTTCGGTGTCGACGAAGATGATGCGGGCGTCCTGGTATTGCTTGTCGTCATCCGCCCAGACGTAGTAGTCGCCGTAGGGGCCGTCGGGGTCGGTGCGTGATTCCTGGAACCAGGGGTGCTGGTCGCTGGTGTGGTTCATGACGAAGTCGATGATCACGCGCATGCCGCGTTGGTGGGCGGAGTCGACGAATTCGACGAAGTCGGCGAGGTCGCCGAATTCGGGCAGGACGGCGGTGTAGTCGGCGACGTCGTAGCCGCCGTCACGCAGGGGGGATTTGAAGAAGGGGGGCAGCCAGAGGCAGTCGACGCCGAGCCATTGCAGGTAGTCGAGTTTGGCGGTGATGCCTTTCAGGTCGCCGACGCCGTCGCCGTTGCTGTCCTGGAAGGAGCGGACCAGGACCTCGTAGAAGACGGCGCGTTTGAACCATTCGGGGTCGCGGTCCTTGGCGGGGGTGTCCTCGAACGTGTCCTGGACAGGCTCATTGATGATCATGATGTGGGTGACCCTCCGATCAACGGTGAGGACGGTCGCAGGACGCGGAAGATGTGCGCGGGCACGCGGCCCGGTTCGAGGCGCACATAGTTGGTCCTGCCCCAGTGGTAGATGTCGCCGGTGAGCTCGTCGCGCACCGGCACGGACTCGTGCCAGTCGAGGCCTAGTTGCGGCATGTCCAACGAAACCGTGGCCTCCTGGGTGTGGTGGGGGTCGAGGTTCACGACCACCAGAACCGTGTTCGTTCCGTCCGTGTCAGGGGCCGTGTCGGAGGCCGTGTCATGGGCCGTGTCATGGGCCGTCTTCGAGTACGCGATCACTGCTTCCTGGTCCGTGGTGTGGAAGTGCAGGTCACGCAGTTGCCGCAGGGCGGGGTTGGCGCGCCGCACGTGGTTCAGCTTGGTGATCAGGGGCGCGATGGTGGCGCCGGAGCGCTCGGCCGACTCCCAGTCACGCGGCCGTAGTTGGTACTTCTCCGAGTTCAGATACTCCTCGCTGTCGGCCCGCGCCGGGGCGTTCTCGCACAGCTCGTATCCGCTGTAGACGCCCCATGTCGGCGACAGCGTTGCGGCGAGCACCGCCCGGGCCTCGAAGGCGGGACGTCCGCCGTTCTGGAGGTAGGCGTGCAGGATGTCCGGGGTGTTGACGAAGAAGTTCGGCCGGAGGTAGTGGGCGGTCTCACCTGCCAACTCACGCAGATAATCGGTGAGTTCACCCTTGCCGTTCCGCCAGGTGAAGTACGTGTAGGACTGCTGGAAGCCGATCGCGGCCAGGGTGCGCATCATCGCCGGACGCGTGAAGGCCTCCGCCAGGAAGATGACGTCGGGGTCGGTGCGGTTGATGTCGCCGAGGACTTCCTGCCAGAAGGCGACGGGTTTGGTGTGCGGGTTGTCGACGCGGAAGATACGTACGCCGTGGTTCATCCAGAACCGCAGCAGGCGTACGGTCTCGGCGATCAGGCCCGGCAGGTCGCGGTCGAAGGCCAGGGGGTAGATGTCCTGGTACTTCTTGGGCGGGTTCTCGGCGTAGGCGATGGTGCCGTCGGCGCGGTGCGCGAACCACTCGGGGTGTTTCTCCACCCAGGGGTGGTCCGGCGAACACTGCAGGGCGAAGTCCAGGGCGACTTCGAGGTGCAGGTCGGTGGCGCGGCGGACGAAGGCGTCGAAGTCGTCCAGGGTGCCCAGGTCGGGGTGGATGGTGTCGTGGCCGCCCTCGGGGGAGCCGATCGCCCAGGGCACGCCGACGTCGTACCGCCCCACCGAAAGGGAGTTGTTGGGGCCCTTGCGGTAGGTGGTGCCGATGGGGTGGATGGGCGGGAGGTAGACGACGTCGAAGCCCATCGCGGCGATGGCCGGAAGTCGCTCCGACGCGGTGCGAAACGTCCCCGACCGCGGGGCCTCGCCCTCCCGGACGACGGCACCCTCCGAGCGCGGGAAGAACTCGTACCACGACCCGAACAGCGCCCGCGGCCGCTCCACGAGCAGCGGCAGCCACTGCGACTCCGTGACCAGTTCGCGCAGCGGATGCTCGGCGAGTACCGCGTCCACCTCCGGGGTGAGGGCGGCGGCCAGGCGGGCCGCGAGGGGGCGTTTCGTGTCCCGCAGGGCCTTGACGGCGGCGCGGAGAGTGGCGCGGCGGCCCTTGCTCACCGGGGTGTCGGCGGCGGCGCGCTCGTACAGCCGGGCGCCTTCCTCCAGGACGAGTTCGGTGTCGATGCCCGCCGGTATCTTGATGTTCGCGTGGTGGCGCCACTGGGTGACCGGGTCGCCCCACGCCTCGATGGAGAACGTCCAGTTCCCCTCCGCGCCCGGAGTGACGTCCGCGCCCCACCGGTCGGTGCCGGGGGCCAGCTCGCGCATCGGCGTCCACGCCCCGGGGCGCCCCCGTGGATCGCGCAGGACGACATTGGCGGCGACCGCCTCGTGCCCTTCGCGGAAGACGGTGGCCGTGACCTGGAAGGTCTCGCCCACCACGGCCTTGGCGGGCCTCAGCCCGCCGTGGACGATGGGTGCGACGTCGAGGACGGGTATGCGGCCGGTGAGGGCCGGCCGCCCGGGTCGCGGGGGCTGGTCCCGCGCATCCTGCGGGTCTTGCGCTTTCTGCGGATCCTGAGCTTCCTGCGGGTGTTGCGGGTCCTGCTGTGGTGCCGGAGTTTTGGGCACCCTGGTAGTGGACTTTCCCGAGGGCTTCGCCGACGGGCGAGTTGAGGGCATGACCGCTCCTGTCCGCGTTACATGAGTGGGGCGGATACGGGGGTGTGGAGTGGTTCTGCGACTGCGTGCCGCGCTTGCTGGCGTACTGAGTCGTGACTGACCGTACTCAGCCGTGTGCGTTTCGGGGGTGCCTTCCCACCAACTTCTGGTGGGCAATCCAGCACTTTTTTACCTACTGGTGCGTAAGGCCTCATACGAGACCGGCCCTCTATCGAGGGTGCTTCCCGTCGGCGCCGGAGGCAAGACCATGTCCGAGCAGGTCCGTGCACGCAAAACCGGCCCCGCCGTGTGCGGCGGGGCCGGTTGCTGTGACGCGCAGTGGAGGCGGCGCGTATTCGCGCTGTCCTACGGGTTGTTGACCTGCAACAACTTGTTCGGTGAGCCGAGACCGGCGCCGGTCACCTTGCCCGCCGCGGCCTGATCGGTCAGTGCCTTGCTCACCTCGGCGGGGGTGGCCGACGGGTGATCGGCCAGGTAGAGCGCCGCCGCGCCCGCCGCGTGCGGCGAGGCCATCGACGTACCCGAGATGGTGTTCTTGGCGGTGTCGTTCGTCTTCCACGCGGAGGTGATGTCGACGCCCGGCGCGAACAGGTCGACCCCGGGGCCCCAGTTGGAGAAGCTCGCCTTGGCGTCCTTGTTGTCACTCGCGCCGACCGTGACCGCTTCCTTCACGCGGGCCGGCGAGAACAGCAGCGCGGGCAGACCGTCGTTCCCCGCGGCGACCGTGTAAGTGACCCCGGACGCGATCGAGTTGCGCACGGCGGCGTCGAGCTGGACGTTGGCCGTGCCGCCGAGGCTCAGGTTGGCGACGGCGGGCTTCTTGGCGTTCTTCGTCACCCAGTCGATGCCGGCGATGACCTGGGCGGTCGTCCCCGACCCCGCGTCGTCGAGCACCCGGACGCCCACGACGTCGGCCTTCTTGGCGACGCCGTAGCTCTCGCCCGCCACGGTCGCGGATACGTGAGTGCCGTGTCCGTTGCCGTCCTGCGCGGTGGCGTCGTTGTCGATGAAGTCCCAGCCGCTGCTCGCACGGCCGCCGAACTCCTTGTGCGTGGTGCGTACGCCGGTGTCGATGACGTACGCCGTCACGTCCTGCCCGGCCGAATCGGGCCCGGTGTAGGACTTGTCGAGCGGCAGATCGGCCTGGTCGATCCGGTCGAGCCCCCAGGAGGGCGGATCCTGCTGGGTCCGGTCCAGGGACACGGTGCTGTCCTGGGCGACGGAGGCGACCTTCGGGTCCCCCGCGAGCTTCTTGGCCTGGTCCGAACTGAGCCGCACCGCGTATCCGTTGATCGCGGTGCTGTAGGTGTGACGTATCTGCGCCCCGTACTTCGCGGCGACGTCCTGGCCCGCGTCCGACGGGGCCGAGGTCTCGCCCTTGAGCGTGACGATGTAACTCCCGCTGATGGAACCGGGCTCCCCGGCGCCGAGTATCTTCCCCAGCGGGGCATCGGCGGGAGCGGCGTGCGCGGGCATCGTGATGGCCGAAAGCATCGTCGCCGTGGTGGCGGCGGTAACGGCCCCGGCCCACCGCAGACGCTTCGTTCGCGACAGAGTCATACGCTGGTTTCCCTCCCCAACTTGATATGCGACCCGTGGAGTTGGACCGATCCGTACCGGATTCCCCGTATCGTCCACGGGCGCCACTTGGCAGCCTCTCGTGCGGCGTGAGGGCCTACAAGACCACACGGCGTGGGGGAATCGGCCATATCGCCGGTGCGGGTGCTGTGAGGGTTGCGCCGATTTTCGGACGGGTTCAGGATGCCTCCGCCGGATGCGGGGCCACGCGGTGACCATCGAACGTCGACGTCCGTTTCCCGCCGGTCGAACGCCGCCGGATTCGGCACGCTTGCGGCATGACTTCCCAGCACACGGCGGCCGCGCCGGATTCGACGACCGTCCTCACCGGCATGTACGAGGCGGAGTCCCGCTACCTGGCCGCCGGCGGCCCCGGAAAGGCCTCGTTCGACCTGCTCGCCCCCTATTTCGCCCCCGACGTCGTGCTGCACCAGGCGGCGGCCCTCCCGTACGGCGGCACCTGGCACGGCCACGACGGAATGACGCGCTTCTTCCTCGCCATGAGCGAGACATGGGAGACCTTCGAGATCGGGGAACAGCAGTTCCTGGCCACGGGCGAGACGGCGGTCGTCCGCTCCCAGGTCCGCGCGCGGGCCCGCGCCACGGGGCGTGAACTCGCCTTTCCGGTGCTCCAGACGATCACGGTGCGGGACGGGCGGATCGCGGAGGTGCGGCCGTTCTACTGGGACACGGCGGCGATCGTGGCGGCGACGGCCCGGCCCTGAGGTCCGTGCGCCCTGTGCACTGTGGTGACAGGGGCGGCGCACCGCTACCGTCGTTGCGACACATCGATGCGCGAGATACGAAGCGTCGACACGCGATATACGTAACGTCGGTACGCGACCTACGAACGCCCCCGTCCTACACCCCGTCAGACACCCTGTCAGAGGTGCACAGTGATGAAGGCCATCCGTCGATTCACCGTACGACCCGCTCTTCCCGAACCTCTCGCGCCGCTCTCCGAGCTGGCGCGCAATCTGCGCTGGTCCTGGCATACCAAGACCCGTGAACTGTTCAAGGCCGTCGACCCCGAGCAATGGGCCGCTTCGAGTGGTGACCCCGTGCGGCTGCTCGGCAGTGTGCCGCCCGCGCGGCTCGCTCAGCTCGCCGGGGACGGGCCGTTTCTGCGCCGCCTCGCCGAGGCGGCGGACGACCTTCGGGAGTACATCACCGGAGACCGCTGGTATCAGGAGCAGTCCGCCGACCGCGGCAGTGAACTGCCGCGCGCCGTCGCCTACTTCTCGCCCGAATTCGGCATCACCGACGCCCTTCCCCAGTATTCGGGCGGGCTCGGCATCCTCGCGGGCGATCACCTGAAGGCGGCGAGCGACCTAGGGCTCCCGCTCATCGGGGTCGGTCTCCTCTACCGGCACGGCTATTTCCACCAGTCGCTCTCCCGCGACGGCTGGCAGCAGGAGACCTACCCCGTCCTCGACCCGAACGAGCTGCCGCTTTCCCTCCTGCGCGAGGCGGACGGCACCCCGAGCCTGGTGGCGATCGCGCTGCCCGGCGGACGTGAGCTGCGCGCGCACGTCTGGCAGGCGAGCGTCGGGCGCGTACCGCTCCTGATGCTCGACTCGGACGTCGAGGAGAACGACACCGGCGCCCGCGAGGTGACCGACCGGCTCTACGGAGGCGGCAGCGAGCACCGGCTGCTCCAGGAGATGCTGCTCGGCATCGGCGGGGTGCGCGCCATAAGGACGTACTGCAGGCTGACCGGCCACCCCGAGCCCGAGGTCTTCCACACGAACGAGGGCCACGCGGGCTTCCTCGGCCTGGAGCGGATCCATGAACTCGCCGGAGAGGGAGTCGAGTTCGACGCCTCTCTGGAATCCGTCCGGGCCGGGACGGTCTTCACCACGCACACCCCCGTGCCCGCCGGAATCGACCGCTTCGACCGTGAGCTGGTCGCCAGGCACTTCGGCCCGCACGCCGAACTGCCCGGCATCGACGTCGAACGCATACTGCGGCTCGGCATGGAGACGTACCCCGGCGGTGAGCCCAACCTCTTCAACATGGCGGTGATGGGCCTGCGCCTTGGACGCTGCGCCAACGGCGTCTCCACCCTGCACGGCAAGGTGAGCCGCGAGATGTTCGCCGGCCTGTGGCCGGGATTCGACGCCGAAGAAGTCCCGATCTCCTCCGTCACGAACGGCGTGCACGCCCCGACCTGGGTCGCCCCCGAGGTGTTCCGCCTGGGCGCACGCCAGATCGGCGCGCAGCGGACCGAGGACGCCCTTTCGGTGGGCGGCTCGGAGCGGTGGGACGCCGTCGCCGAGATCCAGGACGCGGACATCTGGGAGCTGCGGCGCGAGCTGCGGGGCCAGCTGGTGACGGAGGTCAGGCAGCGGCTCTACGCCTCGTGGCGTCAACGTGGTGCGGCGAGCGCGGAGTTGGGGTGGATCGACGACGTGCTCCACCCGGACGTCCTGACGATCGGCTTCGCGCGCCGAGTCCCCTCGTACAAGCGCCTGACGCTCATGCTCCGGGACAAGGACCGGCTCATGGAGCTGCTCACCCATCCCGACCGGCCGATCCAGATCGTCGTCGCGGGCAAGTCGCATCCGGCGGACGACGGGGGCAAGCGGCTCATCCAGGAGCTGGTGCGCTTCACGGACGATCCGCGGGTACGGCACCGGATCGTGTTCCTGCCGGACTACGGCATGGCCATGGCGCAGAAGCTCTACCCCGGATGTGACGTGTGGCTGAACAATCCGCTGCGGCCCCTTGAGGCGTGCGGGACGAGCGGGATGAAGGCGGCGCTGAACGGCTGTCTCAATCTGTCGGTTCTCGACGGCTGGTGGGACGAGTGGTTCGAGCCGGACTTCGGGTGGGCGATCCCCACGGCGGACGGGGCGGCGACCGACGACGACCGTCGGGACGACCTTGAGGCCGCGGCGCTGTACGACCTCCTTGAGCGCAGGATCACGCCCCGCTTCTACGAGGAGGGTCCTGGCGGCCTGCCCGACCGGTGGATCGAGATGGTGCGGCGGACGCTGACCAGGCTCGGGCCGAAGGTGCTCGCGGGGCGGATGGTGCGCGACTACGTGGAGCAGCTGTACGTTCCCGCCGCGCGGGCGCACCGCACGCTCGACGCGGACGCCGCAGGGGATCTCGCCTCCTGGAAGGCACGGGTCCGTGCGGCCTGGCCGCGTGTCGCCGTCGACCACGTCGAGGCGTCGGCGACGGGCGCCACCGCCGAACTGGGCGCCACGCTCTCGCTGCGGGTCCGCGTACATCTGGGCGAACTGACACCGGACGACGTGGAGGTCCAGACGATCGCGGGCCGCGTCGACCCCGAGGACGTCATCGCCGACGCGAGTCCGCTGCCGCTGAAGCCCGTGGGCGGGCCCGACGCGGAGGGGCGGCGCCTGTACGAGGGGCCGCTGGCCCTGGACCGCACCGGGCCGTTCGGCTACACGGTCCGCATCCTGCCGTCGCACCGGCTCCTTGCGAGCGGGGCCGAGCTGGGGCTTGTGGCGGTGCCGTCGGAGGGGACGGGGGAGGCCGCGGGCGTGCTGCTGCGGTAGGCAGGGCGGACCACGCCACGACGAGAGGCGGCACCCGGGGGATAGTGGGAGCCCCGGGTGCCGCCTGGTCGTGCTGGTTGTACTGGTCGTACTTGTCGTGCGGGGGAGCTACTTGACGTTGACGCCGGTCCAGGCCGCGGCCACGCCCTTGGCCTCGGCGGAGTCCGCGCCGTACAGGTCCGTCGCCGCCTTCAAGGTGCCCTCACGGGCGGCCTTGTAGTCGGTGGTCGTCGTGAAGTATGCCGTCAGGGCCTTGAACCAGATCTTCTCGGCCTTGTCGCGTCCGATGCCCTCGACCTTGGAGTCGTCGGCGGTCGGGGAGTCGTACTTGACGCCGTTGATCTCCTTCGCGCCGCTGCCCTCGGACAGCAGGTAGAAGAAGTGGTTGGCGATACCGGACGAGTAGTGGACGTCCGTGTTGCCCGCGTCCGCGCTCCAGTTGTCCAGGGACTGGCCGTCCTTCGAGGGCTTGTCCATGTAGCGCAGCGGCGAGCCGTCACCGTTGATGTCGATCTCTTCGCCGACGAGGTAGTCGCCGACGTCTTCCTTGTTCTTGGCGTTGAACTCGACGGAGGTGCCGAAGATGTCGGACGTGGCCTCGTTCAGGCCGCCCGACTCGCCGCTGTACTCCAGGTTGGCGGTGGCGGCGGTGACGCCGTGCGACATCTCGTGGCCCGCGACGTCGATCGACGTCAGGGGCTTCTTGTCGCCCTCGCCGTCGCCGTACGTCATGCAGAAGCAGCTGTCGTCCCAGAAGGCGTTGACGTAGGCGTTGCCGTAGTGGACACGGGACGTCGCGCCCTTGCCGTCGCCCTTGATGCCCTCGCGGCCGTGCACGTCCTTGTAGTAGTCCCAGGTCAGCTGGGCGCCGTAGGCGGCGTCGACGGCGGCGGTCTGGGCGTCGTCCGCCTTGCCGTTGCCCCACGTGTCGTCGTCGTCCGTGACGAGCTTGCCCTCGCCGCTCTCGCTGTGGTCCAGGTTGAACGTCGAGTGCCCGCCGCGCGCGTCGTCGGTCAGGTCGAAGCCGCTCGAACCCTTCTTGGAGCCGATCTCGACGTCGCCGCTGTACTGGCTGTGGCCCGCGCCGTTCTCGATGGCCTGGTACTGGAAGAGCTTCTTGCCCGTGGCCGCGTCGGTGATGACGTGCAGCTTGCTGGGCGTGCCGTCCTTCTGGACGCCGGTGACGACGGTCTCGTGGGCGAGGACCGGCTTGCCGGACGCGGCCCAGACGACCTTGCGCGGAGTCTGCGCGTCGGCCTTCTTGGTGTCGCCGCTCTTCGAGGCGGTCGACTCGGCGGACTGCGCGGCCGACTTCGTCGCGACCTTCGCGGAGGTGGTGGCGACCTTGATGGTGGCCTTGGCCGCCTTGGTCACGCTCTTGACCGAGCCGCTCTTGGCGGTGTGGACGACCAGGTCGCCGCCGAGGACGGGCAGACCGTCGTAGGTGCGCTCGTAGCGGGTGTGCGTGGTGCCGTCACGGTCCTTGACGACGTCGCGTACGACGAGCTTTTCCTTGGCGCCGAGACCGATCTTCTCGGCGGTGGCCGCCTTGTCCGCGTTCGCGTCCTGCAGCAGGCCGGCGCGGGCGGTGGAGGAGAGCGCGATCTGCGATCCGGCGGGCGCCGCGGCCTGGTCGGGCTGCGCGGAGGCTCCGGTGGCCAGACCGCCTGCGAGCAGTGCTCCGGCGGCAACGGCGGTGGCGATGGCCAGCGTTGAGCGCTTCCGGGATATGTGGGGGGTCACGCATGCTCCTTCTGTGGGGGGCCCGGGCGGCATGGGGACCGTCCGAGCTGAAAGATGCGGTGCGGGTTGTACTGGTGTGACTATGCGAGGGAAGAGTGTCAGTTGAGCCAGGTTCATGTCAGGCCCCTGACGGCAGGTTGGCCAGAAATCGTCCGTTGAGCGACGGCTCATGTACGCAATGCGAACGGCGTGTTACGCGTCTGACGGCTCAACTGCAGGTCAAGGGCGGTTCAATGGGAATTAAACGGCTTCCCAAGGGCGTCATGCGGCGGCACACATGGGTGCGCCGCCCCGGGGAGTCGATCCACCCGGGGCGGCGCAGTCTGCACGTACCTTCAAGCCCTTTCAGGGCCTACGGGAACGTCAGCTTCCAGCTGTTGATACGGCCGGTGTCCTGCGCGGCCACGTCCTGGACCTTCAGCTTCCAGGTGCCGTTGGCCACCTCGGACGAGGCGTTGACCGTGTAGGTCTCGATGACGTTGTCCGCCGAGTCCGAAGAACTCGAGTTCTTCAGGCGGTACGTCGACCCGTCCGGCGCCACCAGGTCGAGGACCAGGTCGCCGCGCCAGGTGTGCGTGATGTTGACGCCGACCTTCAGGGTGGCGGGCGCGTTGCCCGTGCGTCCGGTGACGTTGACCGACGAGGTGACGGCCGCCGCGTTGTCCGGGATGGCGACAGCGGTGTTGTTCTCGAAGTCCGTGCCACCGCCCCCACCGGGCCGCGCTCCGACGTTGACGCCGGCCCACGCGTGGGCCACCGCCGCGTACTCGGCGCTGGTGGTGCCATACAGCTCACCGGCCACCGCGAGGGTCCCGGTGCGGGCCGCCGCGTAGTTGGTGGTCGTGGTGAACTTCGTCGTCAGCGCCTTGAACCAGATGAGCGACGCCTTGTCACGACCAATTCCGGTCACAGGCAGACCGTCGGAGGTGGGCGAGTCGTACGAGGTTCCGTTGACGACCTTGGCGCCGCTGCCCTCGCTCAGCAGGTAGTAGAAGTGGTTGGCGACACCGGACGAGTAGTGGACGTCGATGTTGCCGATGCCCGAGTACCACGAGTCCTTCGACCCGCCGTCCTTGCTCGGCTTGTCCATGTAGCGCAGCGGGGTGCCGTCGCCGTTGATGTCGATCTTCTCGCCGACGAGGTAGTCGCCCTTGTCCTGCGCGTTGTTGGCGTTGAACTCCACGGCCGCCGCGAAGATGTCGGACGTCGCCTCGTTCAGGCCACCGGACTCACCGCTGTACGTCATGTTGCCGGTGGCCGCCGTCACGCCGTGCGTCATCTCGTGGGCCGCCACGTCGATGGACGTCAGCGGCTTGGAGTTGCCCGAGCCGTCGCCGTACGTCATGCAGAAGCAGGAGTCCTGCCAGAACGCGTTGACGTAGTTGTTGCCGTAGTGGACCCGGGAGTACGCGCCGACGCCGTCACCGCGGATACCGGTACGGCCGTGCACGTTCTTGTAGTAGTCCCAGGTGAGCTGGGCGCCGTAGGCGGCGTCCGCGCCCGCGGTCTCCAGGTTGGAGGCCTGGCCGTTGCCCCACACGTCGTCCGCGCCCGAGAAGAGCGTGCCGGTGCCGGACGAGCCGTGGTTGAGGTTGTACGTCTTGTGGCTGCCGCGGCCGGTGTCGGTCAGGGTGTAGTTCGACCCCGACTGAGCGCTGCCCACGGTGACCTGACCGCTGTACTGCGTGTTGCCCGTGCCGTTCTCGATGCCCTGCCACTGGAAGAGCTTCTTGCCGGTGGCCGCGTCCGTGATGACGTGCAGCTCGTTCGGGGTGCCGTCGTGCTGAAGACCGCCGACCACCGTCTCGTACGCGAGAGTCGGCTGGCCCTTGGCCATCCAGACGACCTTGCGGGGCGCCTTGTCCGCCTCGGTCTTCTTCGACCCCGCGGCCTTCGCCGCGCCGAGCGCCTGCTTCTCGGCGGTCGCCGCCTTCACGTCGGCACTGGTGTCGACGCTCTTGAGCTCCGCCTTCGAGGCCTTGGTGACGCCCTCGGTCTTGCCGGACTTCGCCTCGTCGACCACCAGGTCGCCGCCGAGGACGGGCAGACCGTCGTAGGTGCGCTCGTAGCGGGTGTGGACCGTGCCGTCGGCATCCTTGACGACGTCACGTACGACGAGCTTCTCCTTGGAGCCGAGCCCCAGGTCCTTGGCCGTGTCCGCCTTGGTGGTGTTGGCGTCCTTGAGGAGCGCGGCACGTTGGGCGGGGCTGAGCTTCACGGGCAGGGAGCCGGGGTCGGCCTTGCCTATCTTGCCGGCGGCCGAGGTCTTGGCCGGTGATATCGCGGGGTCGTCGGCCGATGCCGGGCCCGTCTGGAAGGCCACCGCGATGAGGGCGGCGACGGCGGTCAGGGCGCCGGCGGTGGCAGCGCGTCTGTGGGAGGCAGGTCTGTGAGAGGTGCTTCTCAACACGGACTCCTTCTGCGTGGCCGCGGGGTGCGCGGCCAGGGGGACCGGGCGGCGCGGTCGTGCCGTCCGGGCAGAACAAGGCAGAACGTGGAGCTGGGAATCGCAAGGTGGAGCACGGTGCAGCAGGATGTTGAACGGTGGAGCACGGTGAAGCTGGTAAACGAGGGGAAGAGTGGCACCGGCGCGCTCTGTTTGTCAGGAGTGCGTCAAGAGTTGGCCGGAAATGGTCCGCTGCCCGGTGGGGCAAGTTCGATATACGGAGGGGTCGCGCAAGGTGAAGGGCTCGTGATTGTTCGATGTGGGTCCTTCACCGGGGGCCCGGAGGGGTGTGGCTGATTCCGCACCCCAACTGGCGGCGTGGAACGTTCAGTTGGGGCGCATGTCACGTGGGGTTCGTGTCGAGCGGCTGCCCTCCGCATTTCCGGATCCAGGTCGTCGGAGAGCTCACGTCCGGTTCGCGAGCCGCACCATCGCCGTGTCGTACCGCGCCCGCAGTCCCGTGTCCGCCGACACCCGCAGCAGTGCGCCGAGGGCTCGCACCGCGCCCTCGTCGTAGCCGGATGCCTCCGCCTCGCTCGCCGCGCCCTCCAGGCGGCGGATTCCCCCGGACTCGTCGCCCATGGCGATGAGGGCCTCGCCGCCCGTGGTGAGCAGCAGGACGCGGGACGCCGTCGAGGCGTCCGGAGAGGCCTCGACGGTCAGGGCCGCCATCGACGTGTTCAGGGCCGACTGCCATTGTCCGGCGTCCAGTTGGTGCCGGGCGAGGTGGTGCAGGGCCAGGCGTTCGGTGGGGTGGTCGCCTGCCTCGCGGGCCAGCTGCGCCGCCTGTACGCAGCCATCGGCGGCCTCATCCGGGCTGCCGAGGGCTGCCTGGGCGAGCGAGAGATTGATCAGTGCCGTGGCCTCGCCGCGCCGGTCACCGGCGCGGGCGGCGATGGCGGGGGCGGCCTCCAGATGGACGACGGCCTCGCCGGTGCGGCCCTCTTCGGTCAGCACCCATCCGAGCAGGGCAAGGACCCGCGACTCGGCGCGGGCGTCCGCGTCGGCGCGCGCCGCCTCAAGAGCCGTACGGAGCAGTGGAGTCCAGCCGTCGAGCACCCGCCACACCATCTGCGGCCACAGCCCCAGCACGATCCGCCAGGTCCTGCCGTGCAGCCCGGCGGCATCCGCCGCGGCCGCCGCCAGCGTCAGGTCGTCGCACTCGGCCGCGAACCACGCCATGGCCTCCTCGCGATCAGCGAACTCCCTTTTTCCGGAGGGATGATGGAAGTCCGCGGGCAGCGTGAAGCACGGCTCGTCGCCGGGCTCGGCCGCGTCGGCGGCGGCGAGGGCGGTGGCCACGCTGTGGTCGAGCACCCGGACCAGGGCGTCGGGGCCCGCGTCCAGGTCTCGCGCGTAAAGACGTACGAGATCGTGCAAGGTCCAGTGCCCCGGCGCGGTCCGGGTGGCGAGGTGGGACGCGGTCAGCCGGTCGAGGGCGGCCTCGGCCGTGTCCGGGTCCGTGCCAGCGAGGGCCGCCGCCGAGAAGCGGTCGACGTGCGTGCCCGGATGGCGGCCGAGGTGGGCGAAGTGGTGCGCGACGTCATCGGGCAGCCGCCGCACGGTGAGCCGAAGGGCCGCGCGTACGCCCGTGTCCTCCACGTCGAGCAGACCCAACCGGCGTGATTCGTCGGCCAGTTCGGCGCTCATGTCCCGCAGTGACCAGTCCGGCTGGTCCGCGAGACGTGCGGCGGCCACCCGCAGCGCGAGGGGAAGTCCGCCGCACAGCTCCACGATCCGCCGGGCACTCACCGCCTCCGCGAGGACCCGCTCCTTGCCGAGCACCGCGGCGAGCAGGGCCGTGCTGTCGTCGGGTTCGAGTACGTCCACGGGTACGGGACGGGCGGCGTCGGAGGCGATCAGGCCGCGCAGGCGGTACCGGCTCGTGATCACGGTGACGCAGCGGGTGCCTCCCGGAAGCAGCTCCCTGACCTGCTCGGAGCCGCGCGCGTTGTCCAGGACGACGAGGAGCTGACGGCCGGCGGCGAGCGACCGGTACAGCGCGGACGCCCCGTTCGCCGACTCCGGTATCCGGCGCGGCGCGACCCCGAGGGCAAGCAGGAACTCGCGAAGGACCTCGAGGTGTGTCGGCTCTCCCGTGTCGCTGAAGCCGCGCAGGTCGGCGTAGAGCAGGCCGCCGGGGAACGCGGCACGGTTGCGGTGCGCCCAGTGCACCACGAGCGCCGTCTTGCCCACGCCGGCGGGCCCGGTGACCAGGCACACGGGGGCTTCGCCTGCCGCGGCCCGGGACAGGGCGGCCAGTTCGTCCGCGCGCCCGTGGAAGCCGCGTGGCATGCGGGGGAGCAGGTCGATCGTGTCCGTCACGGGGGCGGCCGAGCCCTCGGGTACCGGTGCTGGTGCGGGCGAGGGCGGCGCAACCGCAACCGCAGTCGGGTGCGCCTGCCCGTCGCCGTCGTCCTCCCCACGCAGCGCCACCCCGTAGGCGTCCGCCAGTTCACGGCCCGGATCGACCCCGAGTTCCTCGGCGAGGGCCCGCCGCGTGCGGTGGAACCAGTCGAGCGCCTCCGAACGGCGGCCCGCACGCTGGAGTTCGCGCATCAGCGCGGCGGACAGCGATTCGCGCAGCGGATGGGCCTCGGCCTCGGCGCGCAGCACGGCTGCCGCGCGGTTGTGTTCGCCGAGGCGCGCATACGACCCGGCAAGCAGCTCCACGGAGGCGATCCGGAGCTCCTCCAGGGCGTGCGCGGCGGCCTGGAGCGGCGGGCTCGGATAGGCGGCGCTCAGCGCGGGGCCCTGCCAGAGCGACAACGCCTCCTGGCACATCGCCACGGCGTCGGCAGGCGCGCGCTGACTGCGGGCGAGCGTCACCAACTGCTCGAACCGGTAGGAGTCCAGGAGACTCTCCGGCATCCGCAGGACGTACGCGGAGCCCTGCGTGACGAGCTCCACGCCGAACATCTCGGCGTCCGCACCGGCGAACAGGGCGCGCAGCCGCGACACATGGCCCTGGATGACGCCCCGGGAGCGCGGCGGAGGCTCGTGATCCCAGAGCGTGGCCGTCAACTGATCCACCGGAACCGGCCGGTTGGGCCTTAACAGCAGGGCGGCGAGCAGGCTGCGCCGCTTGGCGGGACCGAGTGGCAGTTCGCCGGTCTCGGTGGCGACAGAAACCGCTCCGAGCAGCCGGAACTCCACTGATGCAACTCCTTCTGGGTGAAAAGTCCAGATTACCGGAGGTGTTTGTGCGGTCACGCCACTGCGGGACGCGCGACTTGATGAGCACAGGCCGCGGCGCGCACCGTGGTATCCGCTTCCCAGGGCTCCCCGAATGAACCGAAATCCCTGCGGCTTCCAACTCGCCTGGAACTGGGCCTCATTGATCGGCCTTTGGCTCTGGAAAGCCCGAAAGGCAAAACGGGGGGTGTCGGACCGCTGAGGCAGACTGTCGGTGATGAACGCACGTGACGAATATCGCGAGGCGGCTCGCGTGCGAGGCGTGCCCGAGGGCCTTCTCGACAGGGCGCTGCGGCTTGCCCGCCCGCGTATGGAGTTGCGGTCGGCTTCCCCCGGATATCGAATGGTCCGGCTTCCCGGCCTTCATCGCGTCGGTTGCGCCGCGATTCCGGTCGGTGAGTTGGACATACCACGTCCCCGGGCCCACGGAGGAAGGCCGGGTGGTGTACGTCCGTTCATGCCGGATACCAACAACGACATCGCCGACCGGGAAACCGTGCGCATCCTGGCTGATCCGCCCCCGGGGCCTGGCGGAAAGAAACTTCGAAAACGTGCGGCTCCATACCCAGGCGTATATGTGACACCTGTGCGGGCTGTGCGGGCCGCTATTGGACAGGGAACTGCGCGGCTACCCCACCACGCTGTCCCGCCAGGCCCGGTGCAGATCCGCGAACGACCCGCTGCCCGCGATGAGTTCGGCCGGAGTACCGTCCTCCACGACCTGCCCGTGCTCCATCACGAGCACCCGGTCGGCGATCTCCACCGTGGAGAGCCGGTGGGCGATCACGACGGCCGTGCGTCCGCGAAGGACCGTGTGCATGGCGCGCTGCACGGCCCGCTCGCCGGGGATGTCCAGTGAGCTGGTCGCCTCGTCGAGGATCAGCACCGCCGGGTCGGCGAGCAGCGCCCGCGCGAAGGCGACGAGCTGGCGCTGACCGGCGGAGATACGGCCGCCTCTCTTGCGTACGTCGGTGTCGTAGCCGTCGGGCAGGGACGTGATGAAGTCATGCGCCCCGATGGCCTTCGCGGCCTGCTCGACGTCCTCGCGGGTGGCGTCCGGGCGGCCGATGGCGATGTTCTCGGCGACGGTCCCGGAGAAGAGGAAGGCTTCCTGCGTCACCATCACCACGCCACGCCGCAACTCGGCGTTGGCGAGGTCCCGCAGATCGACCCCGTCGAGCAGGACCCGGCCCTCCGTCGGGTCGTAGAAGCGGGCGAGCAGCTTGGCGAGCGTCGACTTGCCCGCGCCGGTGGAGCCGACGACGGCGACGGTCTGCCCGGCGGGCAGCGTCAGGTCGAAGCGGGGCAGGATCTCGCCGCCGGTCCGGTAGGCGAACCGCACGCCGTCGAAGTCGACCTCGCGGCCCGGGTGTTCGGAGGCGAGGGCGGGTAGTGGCCGGGCGCGGTCCGGGTGCGGCTCGGGCACGGAGGGGGTCTGGGCGAGCAGCCCCGCGACCTTCTCCAGGGATGCGGCGGCCGACTGGTAGGAGTTCAGGAACATGCCGAGCCGGTCGATGGGGTCGTACAGGCGCCGCAGGTACAGCACGGCGGCGGCGAGGACGCCGAGCGCGAGTGTGCCGTCGGTGACGCGGTAGGCGCCCCACAGGACGATGCCCGCGACGGCCGTGTTGGCGACGAGGCGGGAGCCGATGACGTAACGGGCCATCTCCAGCATGGCGTCGCCGTTCGACCGCTCGTGGTGACGGTTGAGCACGCCGAACTCCGCCTCGTTGGCGCGCTCGCGCCGGAAGGCGCGGACCGGGCGGATGCCGTTCATCGTCTCGGCGAACTTCACGATGACGGAGGCGATCGCGGTGGACCGCTTCCCGAAGAGGGGGCCCGCGCGGCGCTGATAGCGGCGTACGAGGAGGTAGAGCGGCACGAACGAGGCGACGGCCGCGGCGCCGAGGCTCAGGTCGAGCCAGAGGAGCATCGCCGAGATGTAGACGAAGGACAGGATGACGGTGATCAGCTCCTGCAGCCCCTCGCTGAGGAGTTCCCGCAGGGATTCCACGTCGGTGGTGGACCGGGAGATGAGCCGCCCCGAGGTGTACCGCTCGTGGAAGTCCACGCTGAGGGCCTGTGCGTGCCGGAATATCCGCCCGCGCAGATCGAGCAGTACGTCCTGGTTGACGCGGGCGGAGGCCACGATGAACGCGTACTGGAACGCCCCGGACGCGCCCGCGCAGAGCAGGTAGCCGATGCCGATGACGACGAGGGGCCCGTAGTCGTCGGCCCGGACGGCGGGCACGCCACGGTCGATGGCGTACGCGACGAGGAGCGGACCGCCCTGGACGGCGGCCTGCTGGAGGAGGAGCAGGACGGCCGCGAGGATGACGCGGCCACGGAGGGGGGACAGCAGCGAACGGAGCAGGGTGGTGGTGGCGCCGGGGGGCGCGGGGAGGGTGTCCTTGTCGAAGTCGTCGGCGGGGACGGCGGGTACGGCGGAGCCGCCGGGAGCGGGTCGGTCGGCTGCTTGCGAGAGGCGTTCATCCTCGTCGGTCCCGGTGGTCTGTGACGCCGGCGTCGAAGCGGTCATCGTGCGCCATCCCCCTCCGCGGACACGACGCCCGCCTCCGTCGGTTCGTTCGCGGGCGCTGGGCCCGTTTCCCCCGTCGCGGGAGCGACACCCGCCCCAGACATCAGCCACGCGTACTCCGCGTTCCCCCGCAGAAGTTCCTGGTGGGTGCCCACTGCCGTGATGCGGCCTTCGGAGAGGAGGGCGACGCGGTCGGCGAGGAGGACTGTGGAGGGGCGGTGGGCCACCACCAGGGCCGTTGTGTCCTTCAGGACGCGCCGCAGGGCTGCCTCGACCAAGGCCTCCGTGTGGACGTCAAGCGCCGAGAGCGGGTCGTCCAGGACCAGGAAGCGGGGGCGGCCCACCACCGCGCGGGCCAGGGCCAGACGCTGGCGCTGGCCGCCGGAGAGGCTCAGGCCCTGCTCGCCGACCTGGGTGGCCGTGCCCTGCGGCAGCGCGTGGGCGAAGTCGGCCTGGGCGACACCCAGCGCGCGCTCCAACTCCGCCTGGCCCGCGGCCTCTTCCGCGCCCATCAGGACGTTCTCGCCCACCGTCGCGGAGAAGAGCGTCGGCTCCTCGAAGGCGACGGCAACCAGCGTGCGCAGCCGCTCGCGGTCCATCTCCGCGATGTCCTCGCCGTCCAGCGTGATGCGGCCCCCGCTCACCTCGTGCAGCCGGGGCACGAGCGCCGTCAGGGTCGTCTTGCCGCTGCCCGTGGCGCCGACAAGGGCGAGGGTCTCGCCGGGGCGGACATGCAGGTCGATCCGGTCGAGCGCGGCCGGCGCCTCGGCGGGCGCGTCCGGGTAGCGGAACTCCACGCCGTGGAAGCGGAGTCCGGCACCACCGAACACACCGGAGGCGCCGGAGACCCCCGAGCCCTCGGAGGCAGCGGGCAGCACCACCGAAGACTCCGGCTCCGCGTCCATCACCTCGAAGTACCGCTCCGTGGCCGTCGCCGACTCCTGGCTCATCGCGAGCAGGAACCCGATGGACTCCACCGGCCAGCGCAGCGCGAGCGCCGTCGAGAGGAACGCGACCAGCGTGCCCGTGGACAGCTCGCCCTCCGCGACCTGCACGGTCCCGAGGACGAGCGCCGCACCGATCGCGATCTCCGGCAACATCATGATCACCGCGTAGATCGCAGCGAGCAGCCGCGCCTTGGCCAGCTCCGTACCCCGCAGGGTGTGCGAGAGCTCATGGAACGCGCGCGCCTGACTGCGGTGGCGGCCGAAGCCCTTGATGATGCGGATGCCGAGCACGCTCTCCTCGACGACCGTCGTCAGATCGCCGACCTGGTCCTGCGCCCGCCGCGCGACGGCCATGTACCGGCCCTCGAAGTACGCGCAGGCGATCACCAGCGGCACCAGTGGGGTGAGCAGGACGAGTCCGAGCGTCCAGTCCTGGGCCAGCAGAATGACCATGCCGACCACGATCGTCGTCCCGTTCACGATCAGGAACGTCAGCGGGAAGGCGAGGAACATCCGCAGCAGCATCAGATCCGTCGTGCCGCGCGAAAGTAGCTGTCCCGAGGCCCAGCGGTCGTGGAAGGCCACCGGAAGCCGCTGCAGATGACGGTAGAGATCCGCCCGCATCGACGCCTCGACCGAGGCGAGCGGCCGCGCCACCAGCCACCGCCGAAGACCGAAGAGCAGCGCTTCCGCGACACCGAGCAGAAGCAGGAGCAGGGCGCCGAGCCAGACCCCGCCGAGATCCCGGTCCGCCACCGGGCCGTCCACGAGCCACTTCAGTACGAGGGGGAAGACAAGGCCCGTGCAGGAGGCGATGATCGCGACGAATGCCGCGCTGAACAGGCGAGTTCGCACGGGACGGACATACGGCCACAGCCGCAGCAGCGTCCGCGCCGCGGACCTCTCCCTGGCAGGTCCCTCGGTCGATCCCTCGGTCGGTTCCTTGGTCGGCGCATCTGATTTCGGCATCAGAAGCGAGCCTACGGACGCCCACTGACAGAGCCCACCGAGTTTTGGACCGTCCCCGCTCGTCCGCTGGTCCTACACCCGGGCCGCATCGCTCCACGACCAAGCCGCACCGGCAAAGTCGTACCCCTCCATCAACCGATCGGCTGATGCCGCTTCGAGCGCGATGGGCGATGCCCGGACCCCCGCCCACCGGCGAGGCTCGAACCATGCCCATCATCGAAGTGCACGACCTGCGCAAGGCCTACGGCGGACGGGCCGTCGTCGACGGTGTCTCCTTCGCCGTCGAGGAGGGCGAGATCTTCGGCGTCCTGGGACCCAACGGCGCCGGCAAGACCACCACCGTGGAGTGCGTCGAGGGCCTGCGCGTCCCCGACACGGGCACCGTCCGGGTCGCCGGGCTCGACCCCGTCGCCGACCACGACCGGGTCACCCAGATCCTCGGCGCCCAGCTCCAGGAGAGCGAGCTCCAGGCGAAGCTCACCGTGCGCGAAGCGCTTGAGCTGTACGCCGCGTTCCACCCGAACCCCGCCGACTGGCGCCCCCTCGCCGAACGCCTGCGTCTGACCGACAAGCTGGACAGCCGCTTCGGCAAGCTCTCCGGAGGCCAGAAGCAGCGCCTGTTCATCGCGCTCGGCCTGATCGGCAACCCGAAGGTCGTCGTGCTGGACGAGCTGACCACCGGGCTCGACCCCCGTGCCCGCCGCGACACCTGGCAGCTCATCGAGGACGTACGCGACAGCGGCGTCACCGTCCTCCTGGTCACCCACTTCATGGAGGAGGCCCAACGCCTCTGCGACCGCATCGCGGTCATCGACCAGGGGCGGATCGCCGCGCTCGACACCCCGGCGGGCCTCATCAGCCGGGCCGAGGGATCCACCGTCATGTCGTTCACGCCGTCGGCCCCGCTGGACGAGCGGGAGCTCGCCGCGCTGCCGCGAGTGATCTCCGTCGACCACCGCGACGGCCGCTACACCCTGGGCGGCACCGACGAGACGGTCAACGCCGCCATCACGCTCCTCGCCCGGCATCACATCACCGCACATCAACTCCGGGTATCCGACGTCACGTTGGACGACGCGTTCCTCGACCTGACGGGAGCTTCGGCATGACCGCCGCCACCACCGCCGTCGCCGCACCCCACGCCGCCGCGAAGAACAAGGCATCGGCCGCCGTCCTCAAGGCCGAGTTCCGGATCTTCCGCCGTGAGGCCGGCGCCCTCTTCTGGATCATGATGTTCCCCACGCTCCTCCTGGTGATCCTGGGCTCCATCCCCTCCTTCCGGGAGACCGACGCCTCGCTGGGCGGCATCCGACTCGTCGACGCGTACGTCCCCGTGGCGGTGCTGCTCTCCCTGATCGTGGCGGGCCTGCAGGCCATGCCGTCAGTGATCACCGGCTACCGCGAACGCGGCATCCTGCGCCGCATGTCGACCACACCGGTCCGACCCTCGGCCGTGCTCGGCGCCCAGATGGGCATCCACGGAGCCGCCGCGCTCGTCTCGTCCCTGCTCTCCCTGGCCGTGGGCCGCGTGATCTTCGACGTGCCGCTGCCGCGCCAGGCCTTCGGCTACGCGCTCGCGCTGCTCCTCGCCATCCTGTGCGGGCTCGCGCTCGGAGCCGTGGTCTCCGCCATTTCGCGTACGACGAAGGCCGCGACCGCCATCGGCACCGCCGTCTTCTTCCCGATGATGTTCAGCGCGGGCGTCTATCTGCCGGTGCAGGCGATGCCGGACGCGCTCGCCCGCGTCGTGGAGATCTCCCCGCTCGGCGCCGCCGCCCAGGCCCTGAGCGAGGCCGCGGCCGGCGACTGGCCAGGGCCGGCCCACCTCGGCGTGCTCGCGCTGTGGACCGTGGTCCTCTCTGCGGCGGCGGCGCGCCGGTTCCGGTGGGAATGAGGGTCGGGCGGTACCGGAGGTGACCGACACTGGGAACGTGAGCACGAGTACGGCGGACGCCACGGAGATGATCGAGCGGCGCTGGGGCCTGTTCCACCGCTGGGGCCCCTACGCCCTCCTCGGGTTCGGCGCCCTCATGTCGTTCGCCACGAGCGACGTCGTCGGCGTGAGCCGCGGCGCGTGGAACGTGGCGGGGGTCCTGATGGTCGCCGCGCTGGTGCTCCAGCTGTGGTGGGGCAGGCTGGCCCGCTCCCGCCCCGGCCCCTCGTTCGTGGGCATCCTCTACTACGCCGTGCGCTGGGCGATCGCCTTCGTCCTCACCTGGATCAACCCGTTCTTCGCGTTCTACGCCATCGTCGGCTACTTCGGCGCCGAGCGGCTGCTGCCTCCGCGCCTGGTCAAGCCCGGCCTCTTCGCCACCGCCATCATCATGGCGGGCTCCCAGTCGGGCGGCCTTCCACCACACGGCAACCTGGGCTGGGCTGTCTTCGGCGGGCTGCTCGCGGTGAACATCGCGCTGCTCGGCGTCTTCGCCCACCTCGCGGCGCAGGAGGACCAGCGCGCCCTCGACGCGGCCGCCACCATCACCGAGCTGGAGCGCACCAACACCGCCCTCCAGCAGGCCATGGACGAGAACGCCGCCCTGCACGCCCAACTCCTGCTCCAGGCACGGGAAGCGGGCGTCGCCGACGAGCGGCGCAGGCTCGCTGCCGAGATCCACGACACCATCGCGCAGGGCCTGACCGGCATCATCGCCCAGCTCCAGGTCGTCGCGACCGCGTCCGAAGAGAGCCTGGCCCGCGAACACCTGGGACGCGCCGCGGACCTGGCCCGGCACAGCCTGGGCGAGGCCCGCCGCTCCGTCCACAACCTCTCCCCGACAGCCCTTGAGCACGACGCGCTCCCCGAAGCGCTGAAGAAGACGGTCACGGAGTGGGCCGAACGCGCCGGCGTCCGCGCCGACTTCACGGTCACCGGACCCGCCGAGCCGCTCCACGAGGAGATCGAGGCGACGCTCCTGCGCATCGTCCAGGAGGCCCTGTCCAACGCCACCCGGCACGCGGACGCCACCCGCCTCGGCGTCACCCTCTCCTACATGGAGGGCGAGGTCGCCCTCGACGTACGCGACGACGGCCGCGGCTTCGACCCCCTGACCCTCGTGCAGCGCAGCGGCTCAGGTGGCTTCGGCCTCGACGGCATGCGGGTCCGCGCCGAACGCATCGCGGGCTCGTTCACCGTCGAGTCGGAACCGGGGAACGGCACCGCGCTCTCGGCTCGCGTACCGTTGGTCCGCCATGGCTGACCTGATCACTCTGCTCATCGTCGACGACCATCCCGTCGTACGGGACGGTCTGCGCGGCATGTTCCGGTCGGACCCCTGCTTCGAGGTGCTCGGCGAGGCGGCCGACGGCGTCGAGGCCGTCGCCCTGGTGGAGCGCCTGGACCCGGACGTCGTCCTGATGGACCTGCGCATGCCGGGCGGAGGCGGGGTCGACGCGATCGCCGAGCTCAGGAGGCGCGGCGCCCGCGCCCGGGTCCTCGTCCTCACCACGTACGACACGGACTCCGACACGCTGCCCGCGATCGAGGCGGGCGCGACCGGCTACCTCCTCAAGGACGCGCCCCGCGACGACCTGTTCACCGCGGTCCGCGCGGCGGCCCAGGGCCGCGCGGTCCTCTCGCCCGCCGTCGCGTCCCGCCTCGTCTCACGCGTGCGTGCCCCCGGCAACGAACCGCTGAGCACCCGCGAACGGGAGGTGCTCGCGCTCGTCGCCAAGGGCACGTCGAACCGTGCGATCGCCGCGGAACTCTTCATCAGCGAGGCCACCGTCAAGACGCATCTCACCCACATCTACGGCAAGTTGAGCGTCAACGACCGCGCCGCGGCGGTGGCAACGGCGTACAGCCGCGGAATCCTTGGCTGAGGCAGGGGCGCCCCGTACGGGGCGCGGGGAACTGCGCGACCAGCCACAAGCGGCCCGCAGCCAACAGACGACCGATCAGGCGGCTGCCCACAACGCCGGGGTGTCGGTCGGCTCCCACCCGGACTGAGCCGGTCAGGTCCGAGCCAATGCGGGCCCGGAAGAGGTCAGCCTCCCCCGTCCACCTCCCCGTCCCGCACCCGCAGCAACAGCACCGACCGCGCCGCCATCGTGACCGCCGTGTCCGCGCGCAGTACGGCGCCGGGCGCCTCCCCCTGCTCCTCCAGGGAGGTGTCCACCACCACCTCGTACGCCCGGGCCCACGGCGCCCCGGGCAGCATGAAGCTCCCCGCACGGTCCGCCGCGTGGAGGATCGCGAGGAAGCTGTCGTCGACGACCGGTGCGCCCCGGGCGTCCCGTCCCGGGATGTCGCGCCCCGACAGATACATGGCGAGCGTCGCGGCAGGCGCGTACCAGTCGCCCTCCGTCATCTCCGTCCCGCGCGCCGTGAACCACGCCAGGTCCCGAAGCCCGTCAGCCGAATGCGCACGCCCGGAGAAGAACGCCCGCCGCCGCAGCACGGGATGCCGGTGCCGAAGGGCGATCAAGCGGGACGTCAGATCACACAGCGCCGCCCACCCCGGCTGATCGAGCAGCCCCCAGTCCAGCCAGCTGACCTCGTTGTCCTGGCAGTACGCGTTGTTGCTGCCTCCTTGCGTACGACCCATCTCGTCCCCCGCGACGAGCATCGGCACCCCCGTCGAGAGCAGCAGCGTCGTCAGGAGATTGCGCAGCTGCCGCCGCCGCAGCTCCGCCACCCGCGCATCGGCCGTCTCGCCCTCGGCGCCGCAGTTCCAGGAGCGGTTGTCGTGGGTGCCGTCCCTGTTCCCCTCACCGTTGGCCTCGTTGTGCTTGCGCTCGTAACTCACCAGGTCCCGCAGCGTGAACCCGTCGTGCGCCGTCACGAAGTTCACCGACGCGTACGGACGCCGCCCGCCCCACGCGTACAGGTCGCTCGACCCGGAGAGCCGGTAGCCCAGATCCCGTACATCGGGCAGCGCGCCCCGCCAGAAGTCCCGTACGGCGTCGCGGTAGTGGTCGTTCCACTCCGTCCAGAGAGGAGGGAAGGCCCCTACCTGATAGCCGCCGGACCCCACGTCCCACGGCTCGGCGATCAGCTTCACGCGCCGAAGCACCGGGTCCTGCGCGATCACCGCGAGGAAGGGGGACAGCATGTCGACGTCGTGGAACGAACGCGCGAGCGCCGCCGCCAGATCGAAGCGGAAGCCGTCCACTCCCATCTCGGTCACCCAGTAGCGCAGGGAGTCCGTGATCAGGCGAAGGACGTGCGGCTGCACCACCTGGAGCGTGTTCCCACAGCCCGTGTAGTCCGCGTAGCGCCGTGCGTCGTTCGGCTGGAGCCGGTAGTAGCCGCGATTGTCTATGCCCTTGAGCGAGAACATCGGGCCGAGATCGCCCGCCTCCGCCGTGTGGTTGTAGACCACGTCGAGGATCACCTCGATCCCGGCCTCGTGCAGCGCCCGCACCATCCGCTTGAACTCGCCGACCTGTTCGCCCCTCGTCCCCGACGCCGCGTACGCCGCGTGCGGTGCGAAGTAGCCGATCGAGTTGTAGCCCCAGTAGTTCTTCAGGCCCCGTCTCAGTAAATGATCCTCGTGCGCGAACTGGTGCACGGGAAGCAGCTCCACCGCCGTCACACCAAGGCGCAGGAGATGCTCGATCGCCGCCGGATGCGCGAGCCCCGCGTACGTACCCCGCAGCTCCTCCGGAATCCCCGGGTGCAGCTTCGTGAAGCCGCGTACATGGACCTCGTAGATGACCGAGTCCGCCCACGGCGTCTTCGGGCGCCGGTCGTCCGCCCACTCGTCGTCCGGGGCGTCGTCGTGCACGACCACGCCCTTGGGGACGTACGCGGCCGAGTCCCGGTCGTCCCGCACCGTGTCGGCCACGTGCTGCTGGGGCCAGTCCCGCACATGGCCGTACACCTCGGGCGGCAGACCGTACGTGGCGAAGTCACCGTCCACCGCACGCGCGTACGGATCCAGGAGCAGCTTCGCCGGGTTCCAGCGGGCGCCCGTCCACGGGTCCCAGCGGCCGTGCACGCGGTAGCCGTAGCGCTGCCCGGGCAGGACGCCCGGCACGAAGCCGTGCCAGATCTCGTGCGTCAGCTCGGTGAGGGACGCGCGCGTCTCGACGCCCTCGTCGTCGAACAGACAGATCTCGACGGCCTGGGCGCCCCCGGCCCACAGCGCGAAGTTGGTGCCCGCGACCCCGTCGGGCCCCACTCTGAACCGCGCGCCGAGCGGCGTCGGCGCCCCCGGCCACACGGGCAGGCCGGGCGCGCCCGAAGCGTCACCCGGCGTGGCGCGCGCCTTCGCCGACGTCCCTTGCACGGCGGCTGCCTTGCCGTTCACCGCGGTCGCGCCCGTCCCGCGCCGCCCACCCTGGAGCGCTTCCCGTTCGGCTGCGCTGGACACCCATTCGCCTCCTGCGGCTCGACCCCTGTCGCGTCCCGGCGGCAGGGGCGTACCAGACCGGACGGCGCGCGTGGACCCGAGGGCCCGTGCCGTCCTCCCCACTGTTCTGCCCAGCGTGTGCGTCGCACTCACGTTTCCCCAGGAGGGGGACGGTCGTTGGGACGGGCGTGAGACAGGTAGCGAGGCGCGCACGGCGCGCAGGGGCCGCGCTGGCCGCCGTAATGACATGGGCAGGACTGCTCGCGGGAGCCACGGGATGCAGCGGTGACGGCGGTGGCATCGACCAGCTGATGGGCAAGCCGCGGTCGCCCGCCGACGCGATCCGGGTGACACCCGACGACGGCAGCAAGGGAGTCAAGGGCGACGAAAAGCTCAAGGTCGAGGTCCCCGACGGACGCCTCGAATCGGTGAAGGCCGTCCGGGTCCAGGACGCGCGGGAGGCTCCGGTGCCAGGGCGCATCGACGAGGACGGCCTGACCTGGAAGCCACTGGACGGTGACCTGGCGCTCGGCGCCAAGTACTCGGTGGACGCCGTCGCCCTCGACGGCCACGGCCGCCGCTCGGCCCGGCACACGACGTTCACGACGTACGTACCCGACGAGCGGTTCACCGGCTATGTGACACCGGAGAACCGCGCCACGGTCGGCACCGGCATGATCGTCTCCCTGGAGTTCAACCGGGAGGTCGAGAACCGCGAGGCCGTCCAGCGCGCCATCAGCGTCACCGCGGACCCGGAGGTCGACGTACGACCGCACTGGTTCGGCAGCGGCCGCCTGGACTTCCGCCCCGAGAAGTACTGGAAGCCGGGCACGAAGGTCACCGTCGGTCTGCGCCTGCGCGACGTCGAGGCCGCCCCCGGCGTCTACGGACTGCAGGACAAGAGCTTCTCCTTCACGGTCGGCCGCAGCCAGACCTCCCTGGTCGACGCCGCCGAGCACACCATGGAAGTACGCCGCGACGGCGAGGTCCTCTCCACGGTCCCGATCACCGCGGGCGCCCCCAAGACCACTACGTACAACGGGAAAATGGTGGTCACGGAGATGCTGGAGGTGACCAGGATGAACAGCCGCACCGTCGGCTTCGGCGGGGAGTACAACATCCCCGACGTCCCGCACGCGATGCGCCTGACGACGTCCGGCACCTTCCTGCACGGCAACTACTGGTCGCCGAACGCCCCTGGCAACACAAATGTCAGCCACGGCTGTGTGGGCCTGCGCGACGTGAAGGGCGGCAGCTCACGTACCCCGGCGGGGTGGTTCTTCGACCGCAGTCTGATTGGTGATGTGGTGGAAGTTGTCAATAGTGATGACAAGAAAGTCGCTCCTGACAACGGGCTCAGTGGCTGGAACATGGAGTGGAAGGACTGGACGGCACCGCCCGGCTCCAAGCCGGAAGCCAAGCCCACGGACCAGGACTGAGACACGGCCCGCACCCCGTACGCAGTTGGGACTGAACAGTGACATTGGCGGGGAGTCATCGGTCAGGACCGTGTGGTTATCTAGCGCTGGCGCGTGTCTGTGCGCGCAGATGCACTGGGGTGCGGGCCTGACCAGGCCGTGCGAGGGGAGACACATCTTGAACGGGCGACCGATATCGGGGACGTCGGTTGGTGCGCGGGGGCGCACGGGGCGACGGGGCACGAAGGGCCTCTTTGCGGTGGCATCGGGTGCGACGCTGCTGTTGGTCACGGCATGCGGCGGGGGAGGCGGCTCGGACTCCGGCGACGGCAAGGGCGGGGCCGACAAGAACGCGCCGTCGGCGGCGGTGGTGACCATAGCGCCGAAGGACGGCGCCGACGCGGTGGCCACCAACGGGGCACTGAAGATAGCGGCCGACAAGGGCAAGCTGACGGACGTCAAGGTCGAGGACAGCAAGGGCAATCCGGTCCCGGGGAAGATCACCTCGGGCGGCGCCACGTGGACGCCGGCGCACCATCTCGCGGCCTCCACGAAGTACAAGGTCCACGCGACGGCCAAGGACTCCGACGGACGTGAGTCCGCAAAGGACACGTCGTTCACGACGCTGACCCCGAAGAACACCTTCATGGGGCAGTTCACGCCGGAGGACGGCTCGAAGGTCGGCGTCGGAATGCCGTTCTCGGTCCACTTCACGCGGGGCATCACCGACCCGAAGGCCGTGGAGAAGGCGATCGAGGTCAAGACCGAGCCGTCCGTGCCGGTCGAGGGGCACTGGTTCGGCAACGACCGCATCGACTTCCGCCCCGAGAAGTACTGGAAGGCGGGCACGAAGGTCACCGTCAAGCTCAACCTCGACGGTGTCGAGGGCAGGCCCGGGGTCTACGGCAAGCAGGCCAAGACCCTGAAGTTCACGGTCGGCCGCAGCCAGGTCTCGACCGTCGACGCCAAGTCCCACCAGATGAAGGTCGTCCGGGACGGCAAGCAGATCAAGAAGATCCCGATCACCGCGGGCGCACCCGGCACGACGACGTACAACGGCCAGATGGTCATCAGCGAGAAGCTCAAGGTCACGCGGATGAACGGCGAGACCGTCGGCTTCGGCGGCGAGTACGACATCAAGGACGTCCCGAACGCGATGCGCCTGTCCACATCGGGCACGTTCATCCACGGCAACTACTGGTCGGGCGGCGCCTTCGGCAACACGAACGCCAGCCACGGCTGCATAGGCCTGAGCGACGTGCGCGGCGGCTACAGCAAGAAGACGTCCGCCGGATGGTTCTTCGAGAACTCCCTCATCGGGGACCTCGTGGTCGTGAAGAACTCCGCGGACAAGACGATCCAGCCCGAGAACGGCTTCAACGGCTGGAACATGTCCTGGGAGAAGTGGAAGGCCTGAGCCTTCCTTCCGGTAGGCCTGACCGGTCGGCATGATCGTGCGGGGCACGGCTAACGTGCCCCGCATGACATCTGTGCATCTCGAAGTCGCCGAAGGCGTCGGTACGATCCGCCTCGACCGCCCCCCGATGAACGCGCTCGACATCGCCCTGCAGGACCGGCTCAAGGAGCTGGCCGAAGAGGCGACACAGCGCGACGACGTACGCGCCGTGATCGTCTACGGCGGCGAGAAGGTGTTCGCGGCGGGCGCGGACATCAAGGAGATGCAGACCATGGACCACACGGCGATGGTCGTGCGGTCCAAGGCCCTGCAGGACTCCTTCACCGCCGTCGCCCGCATCCCCAAGCCCGTCGTCGCCGCCGTCACCGGCTACGCGCTCGGCGGTGGCTGTGAGCTGGCGCTCTGCGCCGACTTCCGCATCGCCGCCGACAACGCCAAGTTCGGCCAGCCCGAGATCCTGCTCGGCCTGATCCCCGGCGCGGGCGGCACCCAGCGCCTGTCCCGTCTGATCGGCCCGTCCAAGGCCAAGGACCTCATCTTCACCGGGCGCATGGTCAAGGCCGACGAGGCGCTGACCCTCGGTCTGGTGGACCGCGTCGTGCCCGCCGCCGAGGTGTACGAGCAGGCGCACCAGTGGGCCGCACGCCTCGCGCAGGGGCCCGCGCTAGCGCTGCGCGCCGCCAAGGAGTCCGTGGACGCGGGCCTGGAGACGGACATCGACACCGGGCTCGCGATTGAACGCACCTGGTTCGCGGGTCTGTTCGCCACCGAGGACCGTGAGCGTGGCATGCGCAGCTTCGTCGAGGAGGGTCCGGGCAAGGCGAAATTCCTCTGAAGTTCCGCTGCGAAGCGTTCAGTTGAGGGCGCGTCAGCCAAAGTGTCCCCCGAAGGAGCGGTTTATGCGTAGCTTAAGAGAACCTTAAGCCTGCCTTGCTCGCGGCCCTAAGTGATCACCCATAAGCGGGTAGTCATCGCAGGTCAGCAGGGGTGTCGTAGGGCTTATCTGCCACTGGCATATGCCAAACCGGCCCCCCGGAATGGATGGTTCCGGGGGGCCTATTCCGTCGGAACGGCCCCAGAACGCCTTCCGTGCGGCCATGATGGGGGCATGGCGGGGCTGGAGGGTATCGAACAGCCGCGGCGACACGGGAGTGCGACCGCGGCGCGCTGGTCGCCGGCGGTCGAGGACGAACACGCGCTCAAAGCGCTCGAGTTGTTCGGCAATCCGACGGACGCGGAGGTTCCGCTGCCGTCGCGCCCGGAGTCCGCCGCCATCGCGCGCCGGCTCGCCCAGGTCGTGGTGCTCCGGCACTGGGGGCTCTCCCCGAAGCTGACCGAGGACGCGGTGCTCCTCACGTCCGAACTCGTCGGCAACGCTGTTCGGCACACCGGCGCCCGCGTCTTCGGGCTGCGGATGATGCGGCGGCGCGGGTGGATAAGAGTCGAGGTGCGCGATCCCTCGCGCGGGCTGCCGTGCCTGATGCCCGTCCACGAGCTCGACCTCAGTGGCCGCGGCCTCTTCCTGGTGGACAAGCTCTCCGACCGGTGGGGCGTGGACCTGCTGCCGCGCGGCAAGACGACGTGGTTCGAGATGCGGGTCGCGGACCGCTGAGACGCGGACCGCTGAGACGCGGACTGCTGAGACGCGGACTGCTGGGGTGTGAGTCGCTGAGACGCGAAAGCCCCCGGTTGCCGGTTGCGGCATTGCGGGGGCTTCGCGGAGCGCCACGGACAAAGGGGTGTAATCCGCGGCGCTGATGACGACCGAGCCCGGGTCAATGGGGGTCGTG
Organism: Streptomyces sp. NPDC056486; assembly: GCF_042795295.1. NCBI lineage: Bacteria > Bacillati > Actinomycetota > Actinomycetes > Kitasatosporales > Streptomycetaceae > Streptomyces > Streptomyces sp. NPDC056486. The sequence goes on along the minus strand of NZ_JBHTSF010000089.1, from coordinate 8,231 downwards.
GCTCCGACTATGGCAGACGGGCCCTGCCGATCCAAAAGCCCTTAACCGGTTGTATCGGACCAAATCATGACACTCCAGAAGTGAATCCTTGGTGAGCTGGGACACCTGCCTGGTAAACACTGGCTAAGTTCTGGCTGTGGCAGATGTTCCGCAAGGGGTGGCAGGGGGTCTCGCCGCCTCCGCGGCCCCGACCCGCAGGCTCCGTGCGCGCGCAATCAGCGGCTTTTGACCGTTTTTACCATTGAATGGTCGGGTGATCGAGACTGACCGCCGCGGAGCCCTGCGCGCAGGCGCCGGACTGGCCGTCGCGGGCGCGCTCACCGCAGGCTGCTCCGCCTTCGGATCCGCCGCCCCCGCAGCGCACCAGGCCGCACCCGCCGCCCGCCACCCCGCCCGAAAAGCACCCCGCGCCGCCCCCGCACCCCGCCGCTTCCCCGGCCTCCCCGACCAGATCGCGCACAGCCCCCGCGGCCACCCCCGGGTCGCCCTCACCTTCCACGGCCAGGGCGACCCGGCCACCGCGCGATCCCTGCTCTCCATCGCCGAGAAGGCGGGCGCCAAAATCACCGTCCTCGCCGTCGGCAGCTGGCTCGACGAACACCCCGAGCTCGCCCGCCGCATCCTCGACGGCGGCCACGACCTCGGCAACCACACCCACCACCACATCACGATCAACGAACTGCCCGAGGCCGACGCCTACGCGGAGATCACCGGCTGCGCCGACCGACTGCGCCGCCTCACCGGCTCCATCGGCACCTGGTTCCGCCCCTCGCGCGCCGAGACGGCGACCCCCCTCGTCGCCCGCCTCGCCCACCGCGCGGGCTACCCGCACGTGCTCTCGTACGACGTCGACTCCCTCGACTTCACCTCGCCGGGCGCCCCGGCCGTCACCCGCAAGATCACCTCAGAGGTGCGCGCGGGCTCCGTCGTGAGCCTGCACTTCGGGTACGCGGACACGGTCGCCGCGCTCCCCGCCGTCCTGGAAGACCTCGACCGCCGCGGCCTGCGCGCGGTGACGACCACGGAGTTGCTGACCTGATGACCCTGCACCTGAACCTCACCCGGCGCACCGGAGCGGTCGTCGCCGCCGGGGCCGTCGTCGCCGCCGCGCTCGCCGGCTGCGGCAGCGACAACCACGCGGACGAAGCCCTCGGCACCAAGGGCATCCAGAAACCCGCCAAACCCAAGGAAGCGCCCGGCCTCCCGGGCATGCCGCCCCTCCTCGACAAGAAGGACGTCTACGCGGCCGACCGCCCCAACAGGCTCTCCCCGGTGGTCGAGGACTTCCCCTCCCGGATCTACGTCCCCAACACCGACACCAACACCGTCTCGGTCATCGACCCCAAGAAGTACGAAGTCATCGACACGATCGACGTCGGGGTCCAGCCCCAGCACGTCGTCCCCTCCTGGGACATGAAGACGCTCTGGGTCAACAACAACCGCGGCCACACGCTCACCCCCCTCGACCCCAAGACCGGCAAGGCGGGCAAGCCCGTCGACGTCCACGACCCCTACAACCTCTACTTCACGCCCAACGGCAAGTACGCCGTCGTGATGGCCTCGATGGACCGCGAGCTCGTCTTCCGCGACCCGCACACCATGAAGGAGGTCAAGACCGAACCGGTCAGCTGCTACGGCGTCAACCACGCCGACTTCTCGGCGGACGGGCGCTACTTCATCGTCTCCTGCGAGTTCTCCGGCGAACTCCTCAAGGTGGACACGGAGAAGATGAAGGTCGTGGCCCAGCAGAAGCTGCCCTTCAAGGGCGCCATGCCGCAGGACGTGAAGGTCTCGCCCGACGGCAAGACCTTCTACGTCGCCGACATGATGGCCGACGGCATGTGGGTCCTGAGCGGCGACAAATTCGACAAGCCGAAGCTCCTGCACACCGGCAAGGGCACCCACGGTCTGTACGTCAGCCGGGACTCACGCGAGATGTACGTGTCCAACCGCGGCGAAGGCACCATCTCCGTCTTCGACTTCCCCAAGAACAGACTCACCAAGAAGTGGAAGCTCCCCCAGGGCGGCAGCCCCGACATGGGCGGCGTCTCGGCGGACGGCAACACCCTCTGGCTCTCCGGGCGTTACGACTCCGAGGTGTACGCCATCGACACCCGAACCGGAGTCCAGATCGCCCGCATCCCCGTCGGCGGAGGACCGCACGGCCTGGCGGTGTATCCGCAGCCCGGCCGCTACTCGCTCGGCCACACGGGGATCTTCCGCTGAGCTGTTCAACGGTTGACCACAGCGGCAACCGGGCACGAGAGGGGTAGATCGACCTGCCCTCCCCTCTGCCGCTCAGGAGGCCGCCCGTGCTCAAAGGCATCGACGTCAGCTCGCACCAGTCCAACTTCGACACGGACGGCCGCTCCTTCGTCATCATCAAGTCGACGGAGGGCCGTTCGTACGTCAACCCAAGACTGGCCGCGCAGGTGAAGCGGGCACGGGACGGCGGCTGCGTGGTCGGCTTCTACCACTTCCTGTGGCCGGGGAACATCACGGCGCAGGCGGAGTACTTCGTCAGCAAGACCCCCGAGAAGTCGGGGGACTTGCTTGCGGCGGACTGGGAGTGGACGGGCGAACACACGCGCGCCAGCAACGCGGAGAAGGACCGCTTCATCCGCGAGGTGAAGAGGCTGCGGCCGAACCACCGAGTCGTTTTGTACTGTAATCGGGATTTTTGGCTTAACCACGACGACACCTCGTACGCGGGCGACGGCCTGTGGATCGCCGACTACGTGACGGCGGGCAAGCCCCGCATCAAGGCGAAGTGGCGGATCCACCAGCACACGTCGACGCCGCTGGACAAGAACGTCGCGGACTTCGCGAGCGAGGACGCGCTGCGGGAGTGGGCCAAGCCGTAGCCGTAGCCGTCCCGCGGCGCGTCCCGTGATCCCGCTCGGTCAGGCGCGCCAGTCCGGCGTGCGCTCCTGGGATGCCGAGTCCAGCGCCTTGCGGACCGCTGCCGCGTCCGCCGCGAGGCCGTACACCGGAGTGCCCGGCTGCTGGCGCCACGACTCGTCCTGGCCGCCCGTGTCGACGGTGTCGAAGCCGATCTCGTCGAGGAGGTCGCGTACGACCTTCTTGGCGTCCTCGTCGTCGCCGGACACCGGGAGGGCGACGCGGCCGGGCGTGCCGCTGGGCTGCGGCTTGTCGAGGATGTCCTGGGCGTAGGTGCCGTTGAAGGCCTTGATCACCGGGTGGCCGATCTGGCGCTCGGTCCAGCGGCTCTCGGTCAGGCCCTCCTCGATCTCGGCGATCTTCCCGTCGCGCTGCTGCGGGTAGTAGTTGCCGGTGTCGATGACGGCGAGACCGTCGGCCGCGCCGTCGAGGAAGCCGGACGGCAGGTTCGGTACGGCCTTCAGGGGGATCGTCACGACGACGACCTTGGCGCCGCGTACGGCCTCTTCGATCGTCGCGGGCGTGGCGCCGGTCTCCTTGGCGAGGTCGGTGAGGGTGTGCGGGCCACGGGAGTTCGCGACGGAGACGTCGTGGCCGACAGCCGTGAGGCGCCGGGTCAGGTTGCCGCCGATGTTGCCCGCGCCGATGATGCCGATCTTCATGACTCGCCCTTCCGGGGGTGGATTCGGTGGTGCCGTAGCGGAGCCAACCTCCGGAACCGGTGAGGTATTCCGGCTGAGCGGATCGGCCACCCCCAGAGTTTCACCACGATCTTGCCGAGGTGAGTATTGGACTCCGTCGGACTTGTGCGCCTCTGCGCGTGCGCCCCCACCCCGCGGGTGAAGGCCAGCCAGTTCGTCTACATGCGCAACCTGGAGCAGCAGAGGTGGATGTCGCAGGACCCCGCCCCCGTCACGAACATCGGAATGATCCGTGAGAGCGGAAAGGGGGCGTCGATGCCCGGTCAGGACGTCCCCATCGAGACGTCCGTCGTGGACGGTTCCGATGACTCGGGAGCCATCCCGGAGGGGCCGGAGCGGCCCACGTACAACTGGCTCGCCTCGCTGCCCACCGACCCCGACGCCCTGGTGAAGAAGCTGTACGCCGAGACGAAGGTGGCCGACGAGCGGGAGACGAAGGCGCAGGCCGTCTTCGACAGGATCGGTGACCTGCTCGGCGGGGCGGTCATGCCGCCGGAGAACGCCGCCGCGTTCTACAAGGCCGTCGCCAAGCTCCCCGGGGTGACCGAGGTGCCCGACGCGGTGGACGCGGCGGGCCACCACGGAATCGGCATCACCCTCGACGAGTCGTCGTACGCGACGCGCAGCGAATGGATCTTCGACAAGAAGTCCTTCGAATACCTCGGCTCACGCGGCTACATGACCAAGGATCACAAGCCGGGCGGCAAGCCGGGCAAGGCGGGCAATCCCGAGGTTCTCTTCGGAAGCGCGGCGGTCCTGGAGCGTGCGGTCGTCGATCAGAAGGGCATGGAGCCCGAAACCGCCGGCGAGCGCGGCTGATCACGGTTCGACCGCCGCATCGCAGGCACGGCCCGCAGCAGCAGGAAGAGCAGCAGTCCGAAGGGTGAGAGGAGAATCGTGAGGACCAGGAGCGGCCCCGTCACCAGCGGATGGATGCCGATGCGCCTGGCCTCGCGGTACATCCACTGTCCGATCAGGAGATCCCAGGCGATGACCTGGGCCCAGATCGCGCCCGCCCCGTTGGCCAGAACGAGCAGTTCGCGGAATCCGTCGATGTCCGGGCGGCTGACGGCGGCCCAGAGTTCGGGGAAGACGGGGAGCGCCATCGCGGTGTAGACGGCGAGGATCGGTACGACGGTGAGGGGTGAGGCGGTGATGCGGGCCGTCGTCCGCCACCCCGGCGCGAAGATCATGAGCAGCCAGACCGGGGCTGCCAGATAGAAGGAGAGTTCGAAGAGGAATCCGGTCATGACACAAGCTCCTTGCGGTCGTCGCCCTCATTGGTGCGGGCCGCCTGAACTGGGGTGTCTGCGCGGCCAGTTGGGGTGCGCAAGACTCCATACGTGCCCGCGACCGTGACGCCGATGATCAGTCCCGCAGTCGTCAGCGTCGCGCCGTCCGGGTGGACGAGTGGCTGGCCGCGCAGGGCCTGCCAGGTGACCAGGGCGAAGGCAGCCGCGTACGCACCCGAAGCGATGAGCACGAGCCGCAGCCGCACCCGCTCGTCGGCCAGGCGGCCGAAGCGGGGGCGCGCCGCGAGCGCCGTCAGCGCCATGAGGAGCAGCGGGAGCAACTGCAGGGCGTGCATGCCGACGAAGTGCGGGATCCGCAGATCACCGCCGGTGGTCGACCAGCCGGTCAGCGGCATGCCGGGCCCGCCGTCCGGTACGCCGACGCTGTGGGCGCCGACGATGGGCGAGGAGCCCCGCCGCTGACCGGGTGCGGGCTGGGTCATCAGGAATCCGGTGGCGGCCCCGGCGAGCGCGATGACGATCCCGCAGCGCATCGCCCAGGCGGACGCGCGGTCGACGATCCGGGCGCGCACCAGCAGGATCGCGACGAGCAGGGTGCCGAGCCACAGGATGACGACGGTGACGGCCATCGCGTTGAACACGGCTTCGTCGAACGGGGTCCGGTGGTTGAAGTGGCTGCGCTTGCCGCGCACCACCTGTCCGGTGATGAGCACCATCTCGACGAGGCTCGACACGGCGACGATCGTGCCCGCCCACCAGCCCGCCTTCCGGTGGCGGTCGAGCAGCGAGAGCATCCAGGCGAGCGAGAGTCCGTACGCGACGAACGAGACCGAGAACTTGAAGGGCTTGAACCAGATCCGTGAGCCCGTCAGGACCCGGTCGTCGACGACGAGGCCGATGCCGGACGCGACGGCCAGGACCGCCATGGAGGCGGAGAACGCTAAGAGTGGCCGGTGCCATGAAGGCCATGCACGCCATGCACGCCGTGAAGACACAGAAATCCCCCTGATTTCCTCTGTATGAGAACGCGAAGGTGAAATGGATAGTGGCACTTGCCGCTATCTGATAGCGCCACTATCTATGATGGGGGTCGGGGGTGGCAAGGGCACAGTCGGTGGCAGAGTGGCGCGGGCGGGAGCGCGAACAGAGGGAGTGCAGGAGAGTGGGCAGGCCGTGCGTATTGGCGAGTTGAGCCGCAGGACCGGTGTGCCGGTGCCGACGATCAAGTACTACGTCCGTGAAGGGCTGTTGCCGCCCGGCGAGTTGAGCAGCCCGAACCAGGCGCACTACGGCGAGACGCACGAGCGCAGGCTGCGCCTCATCCGCGCGCTGCTCGACGTGGGCGGCCTGAAGGTGGCCGCGATCGCGGAGATCCTCGGCGCGGTCGACGACCCCGAACGCCCGCTGCACAAGGTGCTCGGAGCCGCCGCGGACCGGCTCGGCCCGGCGGGGGAGTCCGCCGACGACGCCGAGGCGGCGGCAGCGGACACGGCGGTCGGCGAGCTGATCGCGCGCCGCGGCTGGCAGACCCACGAGTCGGACGCGGCCGCCGCCGATCTGTCACGGGCCCTGGCCGCCATGGGCCGCGTCGGCCACGGAGCGTTCACGGAACTGCTCGACGAGTACGCCGACGCCGCCGAACTGGTGGCCCGCGCCGACCTCGACTACGTGAGCCGCCGGGTGGCGGTCGAGGACCTGGTGGAGAGCGTCGTGATCGGCACCGTGCTGGGGGAGGCGGTGTTCAACGCGATGCGGCGCTTGGCGCATGTGGATGCGTCGGCGCGGGTGTACGGGGTTGACGGGGCGGGGCGTGAGGGGGAGGCGGGCTAGGCAGTTTCGTTCGGGTCACTGGCACGTGGTGCACGTGGATCAAGCCGTGCTTTACGTCACCGGCTCCGGCATCGCGGCTATCTTCTCTGGTTCGCCACTCCACCCACGAAAGCTGCTCCGGTGTCAGTGCCGCGCCCACGTGATGCCGCGGCACTGGTGATCTGGCCCCGCTCTTGAGCGCCAGAATCAGCCCTTATCCGTCTTCCGGCAGATGGTAGTAGACGGTCCCCGAACGCCAGTGACCGTGCTCGGTCGTCTCTGACTTGATCACCACGTCCTGGATCTCAACAGGGCCCAACGTCTCAATGGTATCGGCCAGCCGTCGCAAGAGGGCTGGAACACTGTCGCAGCCCGGGCCGGCGGGGTTGGCCTGCGAAAAGTGGCGCACGGTCCAATGCTTTGGGGTGTCAACCATGGGCAGATCCAAGCTCAGCCGAGGCCCCGATGCGCGGCCCACAGCGCCCCGGCGCGGCTGGCTGCTTCGGCGACCAGGGCTGCCAGTTCGGGTCTGTCGGGGACGGGGAACGAGACGTATGCGCCCCGGCCACCGGCGACTGGCCGGCCGTAGGCCTTTGTGGCGAGGTGCCCGTCCGGCAGGAGTCGGACGTTGAGTGTGCTCAGCGTGAACTCTTCGCCGCGCCGGGTGTCCGTCCAGCGGAGATCCTGGGGGATCGTGACATTGATCGCCAGAGCGCTCACTTCCAGGTCGTTGCTCATGGACGGATGATCTCAGCCTGGCCGCAGGCCAGCAACTGCCCCAGCGTGTCCTGGAGTTCGGCCTGCGCCACCCGCGCCGCCTCCTCCGCGTCCCTCGCCTCGACGGCCCGTACGAGCGCGGCGTGGGCGGCGTGCCCGTGGTTCGGTTCCTTCGTGCGTACGTCGACGAGGTCGAGGAGGTTGATCAGGCCCTCCCGCAGTACGGGCGCGAACTCCGCGAAGAGGTCCGTCAGTACGGGGTTGCGAGCCGCCGCCACGACCGCCGCGTGCAGGGCGATGTCGGCGTCGACGAAGGCCGCGTCGTCGGCCGGAGCCGCGGCCCTGCGGCCTTCGAGCGCGGCGCGCATCGCCGTGACGTCCTCGTCGGTGCGCCGCATCGCCGCGAGCCGTGCCGCCTGCACCTCCACCAGCATCCGCACCTCGTACACGTCCGACACCGCCGCCCGCCGCAGCCGCGTCGGCCAGTCCGCGACCGGCTGCGTCGCGATGACGAAGACGCCCGCGCCCTGGCGTGGCTGTACGAGGCCTGCCCCGGCGAGCGCGCGCAGGGCCTCACGGACCGTGGAGCGGCCGATGCCGAGTTCCTTGGCGAGGGTCGTCTCGCCGGGGAGCTTGCTGCCGATGGGCCAGTGGCCTCCGGAGATCTGCTCACGCAGGCGCTCGGTGGCCTGTTCGACCAGGGGGCTGGGACGCAGGGAGCCGAGCGGCGGCATCCGGGGACCTTTCCGGGGGGAGGGGAGCGGGGGGGGGGGCGGGGGGGCGCCCCCCCCCCCCGAGCCTGTTCGCCCGGGAAATGATGCGGGGTAACCGGGCGGGTGGCTGGGAGAGC
>NZ_JBHTSF010000088.1:0-38948 GCF_042795295.1 Streptomyces sp. NPDC056486 | reverse complement strand
ATCGCCGGACAGGCTGAGAGATTTCAGCCTGTCCGGCGATTGAGGACGAACTCGGCGAAGCCGGTGATGACGGCACGTACAAGGCACCTGGCCCCCGCGCCGAGCGGGTTCTTGGGAAGGGGTGGGGTTGGGGACTAAAGCGTTTCGAGGTCCACCGCCCGTGCCATCGCCCGATACCCCGCGTCATTCGGGTGCAGGTGATCCCCACTGTCGTACTGGGGGGCAATCCGCTCCCCGTCAGCCGGATCCGCAAGCGCCCTGTCGAAGTCGACATACGAGTCGTACTCCCCCGAAGACCGCACCCACTCATTGAACTCGCCGCTCACCTTCGCGGCCCGCTCCCCATAGTGATCAGAGCCCCCCAGCGGCAGCAACGTAGCCCCCACCACCTTGACCCCCTTCGCATGCGCGGCCCGGATCAACTTCCGGTGCCCCGCGATGAGTTCACCGGTGCTCACCTCCGGCGCGGGTTTGTAGGTGGGCGTATCGCTCTCGCTGAAGCCGATGTCGTTCAGTCCCTCGAGAACGACCACAGTCCCCACCCCCGGAAGGGACAGCGCGTCCCGCCCGAACCGGGCCGTACCCCTCTCGCCGTACCAGGCCGAGTCGTTGAGGACGAGGTTGCCGCCGATACCGGCGTTGAGCACCGGCCGGGGCGTGCCCGCCTTGGTGAGGCGTTCGGCGAGGGCGTCGGACCAGCGGCGGTTGAGGTCGGTGGAGGAGGCGAAGCCGTCGGTGATGGAGTCGCCGAAGAGAACGACGCCCTTGCCGTGGCCTGGCTCCTTGCCGCTCACATCCACGCCCGACAGGAAGTACCAGGACTCCGTCGACTCGTCGAACGCCCCCGCCCCGGAGTCCCCGACATGATCGCCCTGCGCCCGGTAACTCGTCGCGAACGACTGCGCGTGGAACGTGGCGGGGCCCGTCGTACGGGCGAGGTGCAGGGTGACGGTGACCGACTCGAAGGGCTTCAGGTCCAAGCCCGCCTCGTCGCTGGAGAGTTGGCCTCGTGCCGGGATCGAGACCGACCGCCTCCCCTCGAACGTGAGCCGCCGCACCGAGGCCTCCTCGACGGCGGCCCCCTTCTTCGTACGCGCGATGGTCGCGCCCGCGATGTGCAGCGGCGATGTGCCGTACGCGTTGGAGAGCCGGATACGGGCTCTGTCGCCGCCCTGGGTGACGCGTACGACCTGGCGCAGGGTCTGACCCGAGAATCCGTCCTCCGACCAGTTCGGCTTGAAGCCTGTACTGGCGCGCTGCGGCGAAGCCGCCCAGGCGGCGGTCCAGGCGGGCCCTGGCAACGACTTCGAGCCCGCCGCCTGGGCCCCCGTGACGGCGAGACCGGCCGTCAGGGCGAGCGCGGCAGCGGCGACGACAGCGGATGTGCGAGTGCGCGGAAGCATGGGAATCTCCGGGGAGTTGAGAGGAGTGGCGCCGTCCGTCGGCCGGACTCCTCAAAGATCCGCCACCGCCACCCCCCGATCAACGGCGTTCCGTGAAACGATCGGCACGCTCAGGCTTATCGATGCAGGTCACAGCCGTACGAGGTGGGGGAGAAGCTATGGAACGGCAAGAGCTTGAGACCTTTCTGACCCTGGCCGAAGAACTCCACTTCGGCCGCACCGCCGAGCGCCTCCTCCTCTCCCAGGCGCGTGTCAGCCAGACCGTGAAGAGGCTGGAGCGCAAGATCGGCGCCCCGCTCTTCGAGCGCACGAGCCGCAAGGTCGAGATGTCCTCGCTGGGGCGTCAGCTGTACGACGACCTGGCGCCGCTGCACCTGAGGATGGAGGCCGCGGTCGCCCGCGCCAAGGACGTGGCGCGCGGCGTCGAGGGCGAGCTGACCGTCGCCTTCCTGGGGTCGGGCGCGGGCTCGCTGACCTCCGCGATCCTGGAGACGTTCCGCGGACGCTGCCCGCGCTGCGACATCCGGATGCGGGAGACCCAGTTCGGGGACCCGCTCGGCGCGCTCCGCAGCGGCGAGGCCGACGCGCTGTTCACCTGCCTGCCCGTCGAGGAGCCGGACCTCACGGTCGGGCCCGTCGTCATCAACGAACCCCGCATGCTCGCCGTGCCACTCGGTCACCGTTTCGCCCGTCGCGGCAGCGTGTCCCTCGAAGAGTGCGCGGGCGAGACCTTCTTCGGCGTCGTCAACGGCGCGCCCGCCTACTGGTGGGACTTCCACATCCCGCCCCGCACCCCCAGCGGCCTCCCGATCCGCCGCGGTCAGTCCGTCGCGGGCTTCCAGGAGCTGATGACGCTGGTCGCCACGGGGCAGGGGGTGTCGCCGGTCGTCGCGTCCGTGGAGAAGTACTACTCACGGCCGGACATCACCTTCGTACCCCTGGACGACGCTCCTTCGGCCGATGTCGCACTGATCTGGCGTACGGCCGCGGCGGGCACCCCGCGCCTGGACGCCTTCGTCCGCGCGGTGCGCGACACGGTCGCGGCGAACGGCGGGCCCGCGGCGTTCTAGACGCGGCGCGGTGCAGGATGCCGTGCGTGACCGCTGCCCTGACCTACTCCGCCGCATTCATCACCTTCTTCTCCGTCGTCGGCCCGCCCAAGGTGCTGCTCGCCTTCGGCGGCCTCGCGCAGAACCACCCGGTCCGCGAGCTGCGCACGATCGCCCTCGTCTCCTCGGGGGCCGCCGTCGTGGTGGGCCTGATCGTGGGCTTCACCGCGCCGTGGCTCCTTGAGCTCTTCCACATCTCCACCCCCGCGCTGCAACTCGCGGGCGGTGTCATCTTCTTCATCTACGCCGTGGGGCTCGTCCTCGGCGTCCACCTCGGCTCGGACCACGCGAACCAGGACGCCCCTGATCTCGTCAGCGGCGTACGCGAACTGCTGATGCCGTACATCGTGAGCCCGCTCGCCATGACCGCCGTACTGATCGAGGCGGCGGCCCGCGACACCTGGACCTGGCGTTCAACCGTCGTCGGCGCGTACGTGACCGTGGTCGCCCTGGATCTGGTGTGCGTGGTCCTCCTGGCGCGCATCCTGCGCAACACACATCACGCGACGATCGAGCTCTTCGGCCGTCTCCTCGGCCTGCTGCTCGCGGCGGTCGGCGTGGACCTGGTCCTAGACGGGCTCGGGGCGCTGGGGGTGCCGGGCCTGAACCGCGAATGACCCGCTCATGAGGCCGCCCCTTGGACCTCCTCCTCGTTCTCGATCAGCATGTCCGGGCGTCCCGTCACCAACAGCCAGGCGGGCAGGGCCGCGACGCACAGGACGGGCAGCAGTTCGAGGTCCATCACCACGACGGCCGCCGTGAACAGGCTCAGCCAGCCCTGCCGGGTCGTGGCGAGCAGGATGCCGAGGATGGCGCAGGTGATCGCCAGGGCGGGCGGTACGGCGTCGACGAGGGCGTGCGCGAACATGCCGAGGGCCACGCCCACGAAGACCGCGGGGAAGATCCGCCCGCCCCGGAAGCCGCAGGCGGCGGCCACGCAGAGGGCGAGCAGTTTGACCAGGGCGAGCAGCAGCAGGTTGCCCGCGTCGTGGTCGGATGCGTGCGTGGTCAGCTCCTTCATCTCGTCCAGGCCCTTGAAGAGGGTCAGATGGCCGCCGAGCGCGCCCAGGGCGCCGAGCACGAGACCGCCCACGGTCAGCATCAGTACGGGGTGTCCGAGCTGGCGGAAGACGCGGTGGAGGTAGGGGAAGGCGTACACGGCGCACAGCCCGATCGCGGCCGCCGCCGTGCTGATGACCATCGCGGAGAGCAGGTCGACCCAGCGCGGCCCGCCGTAGGCCTCGACGTCGATCTGGAACGTCGGGTGCGCGATGAGGACGGTGGTCAGCGCCCCCGCACCCGCCGCGACGAGCGGCGCGAACAGGCGGTCCCACAGGGGGCGCGGGTCGGGTCCTGGGGCGGTGACGGTCTCGGAGAGGACGAGCGCCGCCGCGACCGGCGTACCGAAGAGGGCGCCGATGGTCCCCGCGGCGGCGAGGGCGACCCAGTCACCCGCGGGTGTGCGGGGCATGGCTTTCATGCCGAGTGCGTAGGCGAGGGCGATGTTGATCGCTGTGATCGGGTTCTCGGGGCCGAGGCTGACGCCGCCCGCGAGGCCCACGATGACGGCGAGCGCGATACCGGGGAGCACGCGGACGGGCAGGGGCGGATCGACCAGGCCGAGCGTCGCGGGATCGGGCCCGGCGTGCCCGGGGATCTTCCACACGATCAGACCGACGACGAAACCCGCCGCGGTGAGCGCACCGAAGATCCACCCCACCGACGTCCCGGACACCCCGACCGCGTCCGGCAACGTGTCCCACAGCAGATCCTGCAACCGCTCGGCGACCAGGCTGAGCAGCAGCAGGATCAGGCTGGACCCGACGCCGACGAGCAGGGCGGGCACGACGAGCGGGAGCAGGGCGCGGGCCTGCGGTGTCATGGGCCCCTCCGGGGCTGCCTCTGCCTCGCGTCCGGTCAGGGGGCGGTGGGAGGAGGCGTGGTGGGAGGAGGCTTGGGTCCGGTGCCACCGAGGTTGGAGCCACCGGGGTCGGAGGCACTGGGGCCTTCGGCGAACGGGCCGGGGCCGCTTGAGGTGGGCCTGGGGCCCCAGCCGCCCGCTGCCGCCGTGTCGCCCGGCGGAACGCCACGGTCACGGTGACGGTCGGGGTGGTCCGTGCAGAGCGCCCAGATGACGAAGACGCCGATCGCGATCGAGATCAGCGCCCAGATCGGCTGGTACGGCAGCCACATGAACTGCAGGACCACGGCGAGCGACGCAAGGGCGATACCGCTCACCCGGCCCCAGGCCGCGCCCTTGAGGATCCCGTAGCCGGTCACCGCGACGAGGATGCCGAGGATCAGATGCAGCCAGCCCCACGCGGTGAGGTTCAGCTTGTAGACGTAGTCCCCGATGCGCGCGTAGACGTCGTCCTTCGCGATGCCCGCGATGCCTTCGAGGATGCCGAGGATGCCGTTGACCAGCATCAGGACACCGGCGAACATCGTGCCGCCCGATGTCCAGGAGCTCGCGCCCGCGCCCCGCGGGTCGGTCGTGCCGCTGCTGCTGCTGCCGCTGCCGCTGCTGCTCATGGGCACCCCTTCTCTGTTGCTCTGCCGACAGGAATTCACAGCGTGTGACAGCCCTCCGGGGGTGCGCGAGCGGGCTTGGGCCGAACGGGTGGGGGTGGGGTTGCACGGAGGCCGGCCCGGGGCCGCGCATCATCAGCGCGCGTCGGCGACAGTCCGGGTGATCTCCGCCGTCATCCGCCGGATCCCGGGCGAACGGGTGGGGCAGGGGCGGGACTTGGCCGTGGTCGGTGCCAGGCAGAAGTGCAGGTAGTCGTCGCTTCGGTGCAGGGCGGTGCGGCTGCGGCCCTGCTCGGTGCAGTACGCGGGGTGGTTCCGCTCGTACGTGGTGCACGGCAGTTTCTCGACCCAGGTGTGCCGACCCGACGCCGGGGCGACCGTGCGGCCCGCGTCGGCGACGATCCCGCCCGAGGCCCGCGCCTGCGCCTCGTAGATGCCGTTGACGCGCCGTACGCGGTCGGGCGTGATCGGGTCGGGGCCCTGCAGCACCCACACGACGCGCGGCCGGTCCGCCCCGCCTGCGGCGTCGTTGATCTGCGAGGTCAGCTCCTTCGCGTCGGCGGCGTACCGGTCGAAGTACTTCTCCCGCGCCTTGTCGTACGTGATGCCGTCCATGCACGGCGTATAGCCCCACGCGTTGCCCCAGAACTGGAGCACCACGACGTCGGGCCGCTCCGCACGCACCAGCGCGGCGGCCTTGTCCTTGTCGGGTACGAGGGAGTCCTTGCCGGTGCCGTCGAGGTAGTCGCAGAGGGTGGTGCCGGAGTAGGGCGCGCTGCGGTAGCGGGCGCCGAGTTCGGCGCGGAGCTGGTCGCCGAGGACGGTCTGGTTCTCCATGGCGAGAGAGTCCCCGAGATAGAGGACCTTTGAGGCTTTTGTCCGAGACTTTTCTGCGACGCGGGGGCGGACCGTCGACGACCGTGGCGACGGGGACGGCGACGGGGGCGGGGTGGCGTCGGCGCTGGGAGCTTTCGGGGCGGGGGCCGGGGCGGCCTCGGACGAGCCGGGGTCACCGCACGCCCCGAGGAGCAGCACGGCGGCAAGCACTCCACCGATCCACGGCTTGCGCATACGCCAACTCCCGTCCGGGCGACCGAAAGAGGCCCCAAGAGGCCCCCGAGCGGCCCCAAGGCAAGCACAGACGCACCCGCGTGAGAAGACACCGGGGAGCGCTTCCGGCCTCGCATTACCTCGGACGTAATCGACCCGCCCTCGGCCGCCCGGCAAGCTCAACTCATCGAAGGAACAACCCCGATGACCGAATCACAGGAGGCACCCGCCATGTCCGCACACGACACTTCCGCGTACGAGACCGCTGTCGCCCGCTACTTCGAGGCCTGGAACGCCGAGGGCGCCGAGAACCTGGCCAAGGCCGTGGCCGCCGCCTGGACCGAGGACGGCAGCTACACGGACCCGTTGGCCGACGTCGCCGGGCACGAGTCCCTCGCCGCCGTGATCGAAGGGGCCCACGGGCAGTTCCCGGGCTTCGAGTTCCGGCAGACCGGTGCGGTCGACGGCAACCACCACATCGCGCGCTTCGCGTGGGAACTGGTCTCGGTCGCCGACGGCTCGGCGCCCGTCGCCGGATTCGACGTCATCGCGCTCGCCGAGGACGGGCGTATCCGTACCGTGCACGGCTTCCTGGACCGCGTGCCGACGGCCTGAGCGGCGGCGACCCCATCCGCTCTACGAACTACTGCTGGTCAGCGCGCCACGTACTGCGTGAGGATCGCCTGCACCTCGTAGATGTCGACGCCCTTGGTGAAGGTCTTCTGGATCGGCTCGTGGGTGCCGGAGATCCAGATCTTGAGCTCGGCGTCGAGGTCGAAGTGTCCGGCGGTCTCCACCGAGAAGTGCGTGATGCTGCGGTACGGAACCGAGTGGTACTCGACCTTCTTGCCGGTTATCCCCTGCTTGTCGACGAGGACCAGACGGCGGTCGGTGAAGAGCATGGTGTCGCGGATCAGCAGGAACGCGGCCTGCACCTGTTCGCCGTGGCCCAGCAGACGCGCGTAGTCCTGCTGCGCGGTCGCCGGATTGATCGTGTGCGCGTTTCCGAACAGTGCCATGAGAGACCCCCACTTATGGAACTCAAGTGAACTCGAATGAACTCACAGGAGCCTTCGACTCTAACGCGCGGCCTGCGGGCGTGAGATCGGACGCGGGCCTCGGCCCCACTTAGGATCGCGAAGATAGCATCACTACCGGGGAGCGCTCCCCACTTGGGGCGATCGGTAGGCAGGCGGCAGTTGGGTGGCAGCCATCCGGATGGCAGGGAGAGTGATGACGACCGGCGACTCACACCGCGCGACGCCCCCGCGGCGACGCGATGCGCGGCGCAACTGGGATCTCTTGGTGGAGGCGGCCCGCGAGGTGTTCGCCGAGCAGGGGCTCGAAGCGCCGCTGGACGTGATCGCCCGCCGGGCAGGCGTGGGGAACGCGACGCTCTACCGGAACTTCCCCACCCGTGCCGCCCTCATCGACGCCGTCTTCCACGACCTGCTGACCGGCACGATGGCCGCTGGTGAGCAGGCCAGGGCCGCCCCGGACGCCTGGGCCGCGCTGAACGACTACTTGCGGGCCGTCTTCGTCACGCTGGCCGCCGACCGCGGAACCAACGACCTCATGACCACTCACCTGCAAGGCATCGAAGCGCTCCAGGCCGTCCACGCCCACAACCGCGAGACGATGGACATCCTGCTGAACCGGGCCCGCGAGCAGGGCGCGGTCCGCGCCGACGTCACCACCGAGGACGTGCTGTTCGCACTCGCGGCTCTGGGCCGAGCCATCCCGGCCCTGACCATCGCCACCGCCGCGATCGCGCCCGACGCCTGGCGCCGCCCCCTGGCCCTGTTCCTCGACGGCCTGCGCGCCTCGCCGGCCTCGCCCGCGCTCCCCGCCCCCGCCCTCACAGCCGCCCAACTCGGCGACGTACTCATGGAATTGGGCCCACACCGAACACCCCGAAGCACAAGCACCTGACGTCGGCGCCCGGCGTCAGCGCCTGACGTCGAAGGTGGCGGCGCGCGGCACGAACGTCGTGCCCCCGTCCTTGGCGGCCGCTCGCGCGGAGACGTACCAGGTGCCCTGGTCCAACTTCGCCGCCTCCTTCTCCGTGACCTTCAGCGTGTAGGTGCAGCGGGAGGTCTCGTCCGTGGTGCTGCTGCACGTGGCGCCCTCCGCCCTCCGGAGCTCCGCCTCGGTCGGGTCGAGCTTCGAACTGGCGGGCCAGGCAAGGACCTTGAGGCCCCGGATGCCCGAGTCGTCGCTCACGTC
Organism: Streptomyces sp. NPDC056486; assembly: GCF_042795295.1. Lineage (NCBI taxonomy): Bacteria > Bacillati > Actinomycetota > Actinomycetes > Kitasatosporales > Streptomycetaceae > Streptomyces > Streptomyces sp. NPDC056486. The sequence goes on along the minus strand of NZ_JBHTSF010000088.1, from coordinate 30,631 downwards.
CGCGGTGAAGGTGAGCGAGCCCGTGATGCCGCCGTCGGGCGACGGGGCGACGTAGCGGGCCGAGGCGTTCTCCAGGGTCGGCTCCGTCGGGGCCGAGTCCGAGGCCATGGCGATTCCACCGGCGGCGATTCCGCCGACGACGACAGCACCGATGAGCGACGAGACAACAATGCGCTTGGACATGGAAGTACCCCCTGAATTAGTCATGCTGAATTAGCCGAATTAGCCGAATTAGCTGAATCGGCAGGGAAGAGAGATTCGCCGAGCCGATGGATCCGACGGCCGGTCGCCTTCTCGATGTGATCGAGACTATGGCGCGACGCAGGGCGCCGACCTCGGGCTGACGGACGATTGCCGTCTCGAACCAGAGGTAGAGGAGGCCCCATCGGCGTCCACCGACCGGGGTGCGCCGCCCGCACCTATAACCCAGGTAAGAGGGGCACGGAGCGACATCCGCCTCACGCCGGAGCCGATCCGCTCACCCGCGGTCATAGCCTTGATCTGTCATGAATCGAACCGACGACCGGCTGCTCCCGGTCCTGCTGATCTGCGCCCAGGCCGTGGTGTGGCCCGGTGCGCCGCTGGTGCGCGGGGCCGTTCCTTCCGGGGCCGCCCTGCTCGTGGCGGCCCTGGTCGCCGGAGTGGTGACGGCCGCGCTCGCCCTCCGCCGTATCCGCCCGGTGCTCACGCTCGTCGTGGTCGCCGTGGCCTGTGCGCTGGGTGCCGGGCCGCTGCCCGCCGGGGCTACGGCGCTGCTCGGGACCGCGGGTGTCGCGCTCGCCCTGTTCACCGTGGCGACCGAACGCGACACCTTCACCGCCGTGACGTGCGTGGTGGCGCTCGCGGTCTGGCAGCTGCTGCAGGACATCACCCTGCACGGCCTCAGCGACCGGAACGGACTCGACCTCGTCCTGACCGCTCTCCTCTACGCCGCCGCGTGCGCCGCCGGCTTCCTCGTACGGCGGACGAGCCGCGCACGGCAAGCGACCGAAGAGCGGCTGAAGCGGGCCGAGGCGGAGCGCCACCGGCTCCCGGCGGTCGAACGGCGCCGTATGGAGCGGGAGTTGCACGACGTGAGCGCCCATCACCTGACGGCGGTGGTGGTCACGGTGGGGGCGGCGCTCGGCCTGCGCGAGCGGCGCCCCGAACTGGCCGATGAGGCAGCGGAGTTCGCGGTCGAGACCGGCCGCGAGGTCACCCGGGCACTCGGCGCGGTGCGGGCTCCCGCCCCCTCCCGAGAGGAACTGCCGTCGCCGCAGGAGCGACTGCGGGGCCTGGTCGCGGGCTTTCGCCGCCTCGGCCAGCAGGTGGACGCGGAGATCGCCCCGCTGCCGGACGGCGCCGTCGCCGACGCGGCGTACGGCATCGTGCGCGAGGCACTGACCAACGTGGCACGGCACGCTCCCGGTGCGTACACGAAGGTGCTGTGCCGGTACGGCGAAACCCGCACGGACGTAGTGGTCACGAGCACGCCACCACAGGCGGGTGCGGAGGCGGCGGCCCAGGCCCAGGCCCAGGCCCACGGGGCCGGCCTGGGCGGGGGACGCGGCCAGGGGTTCCTGCGGTCCCGCGCACGGGAGGCGGGCGGCACCTTGCACAGCGGCCCGACGGAGGAGGGCGGTTGGGAGGTGCGCGCGGTTCTGCCCGGCCGGACCGCGGCCCCGGTGGAGCAGCCCGCGACGTGGAACTACCGCCTGGCGCAGCTGACGGCGGCAGCGGGCCTCGTCCTGCAACCGCTGCTCCCGGCACTGGTGATCAGGGCGGATACGGCGTCCAACGCGCAGCACGTGTCCGCGGGCGTGCTCTTCGCGCTGCTTGCGGCGGCGCAGGCGGTCGCGCTGCTGTGGCTGCGCCGGGCGCCCCTCTCCGCCCAGGCCGGCCTGCTCGCCCTGGCCCCGCTGTGGCCGGTGGCGATGGTGGCGGGCGACTACACCGGTCCTGCGGCCCTGCCGCCCACGCTGAGCATGCTCGCCACCTGCGCGGCCCTTGCCGCTGAGGCGGCACGTACGCCCCCTGCCGAGAACCGCGCGCTCTCGTGGACCCTCACGCTCGCGGCCGTGGTGGTGCACGCGGGAGCGGCGACCGCCGCAGTCCTTGACCGGGGTACGACGGCTCCTGCATGGGCGGTCGCCGTGTGGGCGACGGCCGGAGCAGCCGTGGCTGTCGGCGCGGCACGCTGGGGCGGGACTCTGGCACGCCGACGCGGCTCGGCTGCCAGGGGTACTCAGGAGAAACGCCTCGCCACCTGGACCGAGGAGGCCGTCAGGGACGCGTGGGCCGAGCGCCGCAGGATCGCCGCGGGCCTGGAGACGACGGTTCTTGCGCGCACCGCGGACATGGTCACGGAGGCCGAGGCGGGCAGGCTCGACGAGACGGCCGAACGGGCCCGCGACGCGCTGGCGGCGATGCGCGCGCTCCTGGACACGGTCCGCGAGGCGGAGGGAGAAGGGGAAGGGGAGGGAGCGGCAGAAAGGGGAGGCGACCTGCGGCCGCAGCCCACCCTCCAGGCCCTGGATCTCCTTGCCCACCAGGTCAGGGCGACCGGCCGCGACGTGGAGGTACGGCTGACCGGCCGCGTGCCGGACCGCCTCCCCACCGCGGTGGACCTGGCCGCCTACAACGCCGCCGAAACGCTGCTCGCGACCGGCGGCGATGAGCCCGCGGTGCTCGTACTGGACGCGGACGGAGATACGTTGACGCTGACGGCCACCGGAGTGTCCGGCTCCGCGGTACCTGTCGTACGGGAACGGCTCGCGGCCCGGGTCGAGGCACTCGACGGCACCCTGACCACGATCCCGGCGGGCACGATCAGCCTCAGGCTGCCACTCGCGCCGCGGACCGACGAGGAAAGGGAACGAGACGAGGAAAGGGAACGATGAGCCTGAAAGTGCTGGTCGTCGACGATCAGGGCATCGTGCGGGCGGGGTTCGCCGCCGTGATCGACGCCGAGGACGACATGACGGTGGTCGGCGAGGCGGCCGACGGCGTCGACGCGGTACGGCTCGCCGCGGAGCTTGCGCCCGACGTGGTGGTCATGGACGTACGGATGCCCGAACTGGACGGCATCGCCGCGACCCGGATCATCACGGGCCGCAAGGACGCACCCCGGGTCCTGGTCCTGACCACGTTCGACCTCGACGCGTACGTCTTCGACGCGCTGCGCGCGGGAGCCTCGGGCTTCCTGCTCAAGGACGTCCACGCGTCCGAACTGCTGCAGGGCATCCGGGTGGTGGCGGCAGGCGAGAGTGTCCTCGCCCCGTCGGCGACCCGCAGACTGATCGGCCACTACGCGTCAGGTCCTGTCACCGGCGCGGGGGCAGGGCCGCACGACCTGGACACCCTGACCGGCAGTCAGCGGAACGTCCTTGCCCTGCTCGCGTCCGGCCTCAACAACGCGGAGATCGCCGATGAGCTGGGTATCACGGTCGGCACGGTGAAGTCCCATGTGAACGCGCTCCTGCGGAAACTCGGCCTGCGCGACCGGGTACAGGCCACGATCCTCGCGTACGACCTGGGCCTGGCCCGCCCGAACCCACCGGGCCCGCACCTCTGACGACATCAAGCGCCCGCGCCTCTGACGACGTCCAGCGCCCGCACCTCGACCACACCGTTACGGAGGCGTCCACCGCCATGCCCGGAATCCCTGACCGCCGCCGCCCCAAAGCCGGCGCCATCATCGCCATCGCCTACCTCGCGGTCTGCGCAGCCCTGCTGGTGTGGGCGCTGGTGGTGACCGCGGCCGACAGCTCGGACGAGTCCATGGCAGGCGTCATTCCCCTGCTCGCCACGGCCCCGGCCAGCTTCGTACTCCTCGTACTCCCGGACGGCGCCGCGATGGTGATCCTCGCGGTCGCCGTCGGGGCGCTGGTCAACGCGGCGATCATCAACTGGTGCGCGCGTGCGCTGAGCCGGGGGCGGGGGCGGGAGTGAGGGGGAGCCGGTGACCCGGTGAGCCGGTGAACGGCACGCTCGCCCGGTTACTGCTTGCCGGTGCCGACCGGGTCCACGAAGACCTCGCCGTCGGCGCCGACCGGGAGGTTGAGGTCGGTCGACAGGGACTTGGAGTGGGTCTCGTTGGGCGGGGTGACCTCGATGGCGCTGACGTACACCGGGTCCTCGCCGGTGCCGTCGTTCGTCGGGGTGTGCAGGGTGAAGCGGGTGGTCTCGCCGGTGTTGAGGACGACGGCCGGAGCGGCGAGCTTGCTGCGCTCGGCGCTGAGGGGCCCGGAGGCGTCCTCGGACCTGAGGTCGACGCCCGGGAAGCCCTTGAGCGAGCAGGTGTCGCTCTTGTTCTTGAGGCTGACTATGAGGTCGCCCTCGGCCATGCCGTGGGAGGTGCTGAAGGCGAGGTTGGCCGTCTTGCAGTTGCCGGTGGTGACCTGCCCGCCACCGCTGCCCTGACCGGCCGCCGTGGTGGCCGAGTCGCCGCTGGTGGTCTTGGCGTTCTTGCCGGACGCGCTGCTGCCGCTGTCGTCGGAGGACCCGGCCGAGGAAGAGGATGACGAGGAGGAGGACGAGGAGGACCCGGAGCCGGAACCGGCGCCGCTCGCGTCGGAGCCCTTGTCCCCCTGGCAGGCGGTGAGCGAGAGACCGGCGGCGAGGGCCACGGCGGCGAGGGTGAGGGTCTTGGCGCGCATCGTTTCTTCCCTACGGTCGGTGCCGTCTGTCCGGCACGAGTGAGCGTTACTGATCACCAAGACCCGCTCGCAGGTGGAAACGTTCCGCTCGACCACCCCCTAATACATGCCTGTTACACACGATTGTCGGACGCGGTGGCAGCGCGGGGGAACCACGGCCGGACGCGTACGCCTCAAGCCCGACGGAAACCCGCCGCCTCCCTGCCGATCAGCCCCATGAAATGGGGTTTTACCCCCACCGGAGCGCCGATTTCGCACGCGCCACAGCACACGGGACCGCCGGTTCCAGCAGCTCTCGCCCGCGGACCTCCACGCCTGTCGCCCGCCGGGACAGATCCGTAACAGGCGGGCCCTTGAAATCATTTGCCACCGCAGACTCACAGAAGGCCGACAAGGATCCCTCCGCCCGACTTGAGGGAGTCGCCTGCCTGCTTCGTGCTCCCGGATCTGTCGGCCGCTTGTGCATTGTCATGAGCCCTTTCGTGGACGTCCCCTTCTCGGAGCGGGGGGCCTCCAGTCGGCGATCTCCGCCTGCGAAGTTCCAAGGCGTTCCACGTGACGGCGGAAGGCCTCTTGGTGCTCCTGGTACGAGCCTGATTGTTCGGTGGGCCCGAGGTCCGTTTCAGTCCGCTGTACCCAACGCAGGGTGTCCTGGAGAGCTGTGAGCAGCGCAAACGTCGATTCGGTACCACCGGCGTCGACGGGCGAACCAGATTCGAGCAGAGCGAGCAGCACCTGGGCGCGCTCATGGGCGTCCCACCCTGCCCACCCCAGGACCGTGCCCGGGGACAGCGGGGAGAGGGGCGGAAGGAAGGACGTGAAACGTTCATTGGGGACGTCGAGCTTGCCGCGCTGTTGCCAGTAGGAAGGCCTCATGAAGTCGGCGGACGTGTAGCGAGGGGGTACAGAACGGGCAGCGCCGACCCGCTCCCGACGGTCGGCTGTCGCGTCTCCTCGTCCTCCCTGACCCGACGCCCATTGGCGATCCCACTCGGCTTCCCAGACGTTCCGCTTCGCCAGGCCGGTCTCCTTGTATCGGAGGGCTGGTGCCGCAGGGACGTGTGTGTCATTGAGCAGGCTCTGCACTACGTCCAGGATCCGGGTGCCAGGTGAGTGACGCGCTGCGAGCACGGCGAATTCCGCATCGGTTTCCAGCAGCTTGGCCAACTGCTCCACAGTGCGTGTGACAGGACGACGTTCTCCCTTCGTCGTCTCGAACCACAAGTCCGGTCCCTCGCACCGATACAGCATCCGATCCCGCAGTCCCACCCGGAGGAAGTGTTGCCAGCCGGGGGCCGACCACCGGTGCTTGTGCTCCGGCTGTTCCAACAGCGCCAGGGAGTCGTGCTGTTCGATGGCTTCGATGCGGCGTTGCACGAGCGCCCGATATGCGGTCGGCCAATGCAGGGGAATCTCGGTCGTGGGGGTTGCTCCGTGACGGTCGAACCACGCCTTGGAGACCAGTCCCTTTTGGACCTTACGGGCCAGCACGATCTCGAACGCCCGCTGGCCCACCTCGATCGGTGGTGTCTCGGTCAACGGAGAGACCAAGTCACAGTCACCGGGAAGCAGTCCGTACGACTCGTACACCTGCCAGTCGAGCTCCTCCTGTGCGGACATCATCCGGGAATGGATCGAGGCCCATCGGTTCTCCGCGGACTCGAAGAGTTCTTGATCGAGAGGCGTGTGCGTATCGGTGATCGACGATGACAGCTTCGTGAGGCTGGTCGCCATCGAGTCGAGCATCGCGGTGCGCTCGAGGGGAAAGTCGGCAGGCAGGGGCAGTTCGTGCAGGCGCGTCGAGGTGAACTCAAAGATCCTCTCCCACGCCTCGCCGCCCCGGAGCTGGTCGGCTCTGGGTTCTCCCTTGCTTTGGCTCATGTGCTTGAGCCAGAAGCAAGCGGCCGAGCTGTTGAGCACGCCCAGCAATCGGAGGTGATCGGCCTCCGAAGCCGAGGACGGGAGCTTCAGTACGGGTGCTGAGTTCAGCGGGACCAACGCGCCTCTGAGCAGACCGAAATGAGGGTGGGTTGCCACCCAGGGGAAGGCAATCGACCAGGGATGTACGTTCCGGTTCGACGCGACCTGGTGCCAGTCGTACCAGGCAGCGGAACTCTTGATGCCGGGACGTTTGACGAGCACTGACCAGTAGGGCCGCAGCCGTCGGTGATGCCCGGGGAAACGCGACAGATCAATGGCCTGGGGCCGGTCGCCGCCTCCACCCCGTGCGCGGGGAAAGAAAGCACCGGATTCGCTGCGTACCGACCAGTCACGAATGCCGGACCCGGTCACGACCTGTACGCAGGCTTCCCGCTCGGCCCCGGATCGTACGAACGACTGGAGTGGAGCGCAGAAGACGTCATCGGATCCTGTAGCGGCCTGATAGCCGATCCGGGCTACGCGTTCACCGAGCCGCTCCCCCTGCTCCATCCGGCGCAGCAGATCCCTGCTGGCCGGGTCCGTCAGGCTCCAGGGGAAAGTGGCCAGCTCACTTCGCTGCTGGAAAAAGGACTGGGCCCAGCGATCTTCGGCGGCAGCGGACCCGCCTGACATGCGGAGCAGAGACTGCCACACGAGTCCTTCACTCGGCACTGACGGCATCTCAGGCTCTCCCTGCCTGCTGACTACCAGATACACCGGCACCTGCGGATCCGGTTCACGATTGCGCCCGATGAGTACGACGGTCGGTGTGGCGTGCCCGGGGAGATAGGCACCAGAGGTGTCGACGACCCGAGAGACGTCGACCCTCGACAGCACATGCTCGATGAGCGGTCGGCCGAATTCTCGTTTCATGAACGAGTTGGACGTCAGCAGACCCACGTACCCGCTATTTTTTCCTGCCGCCGCGAGTTCGAAGGCCCGCTCGGTGAAAGGCACGTTGAGTGCGTACTTACCTCTGCAACTCACGTAGGCATCGTGGTACAGAGCGGAGAGCGACTTGTCCTTGACCGTGAGGTACGGGGGATTCGACACCACGGCGTGATAGGAAACGTGGCCGAGCAGGTCGTACCGGCGCGAGTATTCGGAGAACTCCGTCCTGGGGGAGAGCGGCGGCAGTTCCTCCGGGGTGAGGTCCACGACGTGCGGAGCGTCCCGGCCCTGGAGGAGGGAGTCTCCCGCCGCAACGACCACGGGCACGTCGGGGACCATGCTCAGTCGCCGCTCACCGGTGGCGTTCATGGCGGCTACCAGAAGCCGGAAACGCGCGATGCTCACCGCGCACGGGTCGATGTCGACCCCGTGGACAGACCGCAGTGCCCGGGCAGCCCGCTGCCAGGGGCTCATGTCCGGCTCGGTGTCGGTCCACAGTTGGAAGAGACGGTGGAAGAGGCCCAACAGGAAAGCGCCTGAGCCGCAGGCGGGGTCGATGGCCCGGAACCCTGGCAAACCGAACTCCGCGACCGCCGGTTCGACCGCGAGATCGAGGATCATGTCGGCCACAAAATCCGGCGTCGCGACCAGTCCGTATGACCTCATCGCCTGTTCGTCGAGTACGGCGTAAAGGTCTCGAAGGAATCGGGTATCACGCGCCTCATCCGTGAAGTCGTGCACAAGGGAGCCTTCAGGGGACCTGCGGAGCCAGAACGACTGAAGCGTCCGAAGAGCCTGGTCGCTGGGGGTGATCTTCCACATCGGGTTGCTGTGCGGGCTGAGCGCCTGCCCCATGACGGGCAGAGAACGAACCCGCGCCAGCACGTCGAACACGGACTCCTTTGCTCGTGCCTCCGAAGTGGGCGAGCCGTCTTGCGACTCCTCGACGGCCAGAAGAGCGGAAGCATCGAGCATTCCGTTGTCCTCGCAGAACCTGATCATCGTCAGGGTCAGAAGCCAGGAAGCAGCCGCACGGCCGAGCTGCTCTTCCCTCCACGCCTCCCAGGTCGCTGACGTTGTCCGTTCTTCCCTCACGCGTGCGTAATCGCTGTGGAGAACGGCAGCGACAGAGCTCTCCTGCGCTCGTGCCAGCAGATCACTCCTCAGGTCCGCCATCAGCCCTCGCAGGTCCCGGCAGAGGAGTTCGCTGGAGATCACTGGCAGCTTCCCGTTCAGTCGATCCGTGGTGGCCTCTCCTTGAGGGCCGGCCCCGTTGCGGCGAGATTACCAGCGAGAGGGCGCCATAAATGCTTGAGAGTGTTAGCGGTACCTTCTAGGCTCACGGGGTGGTAGTCGACCGGCTGCCGCCCTGGGCTGAATCGTGCGTGGCGAGTGGGTTGGCGTGCCTGGGTCGGCGATGTGCCGACAGGCCCTGCACGGCTTCCCCTGCTCGTTGGCCGTTGAGGGAGAGGCAGTTCCATGAGTGGTGAAAGTTCAGACTTGCGAGGGCTTTGGCTTGCGTTAATCGCCCTCTGTGCCGCCATCGGCGCCGTCGTCGCGTGTGCGGTCTTCTGGGAGCTGGGGCAGGGGGCGGCTACTTCCCTGGCGGCTGGGGGCGTGACGTTTGTCAGCGTCATGACTCTCGGCTTCGGCGCGCGATCGTTTCTCTCTGGTTGAGCAGAAGACCTTGGCGAGGAGTACACTCCTTAGGAGTCCATTCCTAAGGAGTGTCTTCGGTGTCGGGTTATACGCGTTCGAGCAAGCCGGCCCATGTCTTCGACCGGAGTGCCGAGTGGGACGCTCTCGTGGCTTTCGCGACCCGGCCGCTGCCGCATGCCATGCTCGGGATCGTCAGCGGTAGGCGGCGTATGGGCAAGACCTACTTGCTGCGCGCCCTGGTGGAGCAGCAGGGGGGCTTCTATTTCGGAGCCACTGCGGCGACGGAAGCGGAATCCCTGCGCCAGTTCTCCGCGGCTCTTGCCGATCATGTGGGGTCGCCGGTCCCTTTTGCTTTTGCCACCTGGGATGACGCCATCTCCTACCTCTTCGGGCTGGCCTCGCCGCGAAATTCTCAGGTTCCCCTGCTTGCGGTGATCGATGAATTTCCGTACCTGGCGAAGACCGCTCCAGAGCTTCCGTCCATAATCCAGCGAGAGGTCGACCGGTTTCAGGTTGAGGAGAGCCGGATGAGGCTTCTTCTGTGCGGGTCGGCGATGTCCGTCATGGGCGGGCTGCTGGCGAGTACCGCGCCGTTGCGGGGACGGGCACAACTAGAGCTTGTCGTACGGCCCTTCGGGTACCGGGCGGCCGCTGAATTCTGGGGGGTCGCCGATGCTCCCGCGCTCGCGGCCCGTCTCCATGCGGTGGTCGGTGGCACGCCTGCGTACCGGCGACAGTTCCTCGCGGACGACGTACCCACCAGGCTGGAGGAGTTCGACGACTGGATCTGCCGTACGGTTCTCTCGCCCTTCAGTCCGCTCTTCCGGGAGGCCCGGTATCTGCTTGCCGAGGAAGCGGACATCCGGGACACGGCCTTGTACCACTCAGTTCTTGCCGCAGTGGCCCAGGGAAATTCGACACGGGGTGGGATCGCGGGGTACATCGGCCGCAAGTCGGTGGACATCTCACACCCCCTCCACGTCCTGGAGGACAGTCACCTGCTGGTACGGGACGCGGACATCTTTCGAGCAGGGAAGTCCGAGTACAGAATCACCGAGCCGCTGATCAATTTCTACGAGTCGGTGATGCGACCCGCCTGGGCGCGATTGGAAAGCGGACAGGCTCAAGAGGTGTGGGCACAGTCTGCGGAACGCTTCGCGTCGCAGGTGGCCGGACCACACTTCGAGACGGTGTGCCGTGAGTACGTACTTGGGCCGGGCAGGGCCCTGCTCCGCTCGTCGTCGGGGGAGGTAGGCAGCGGGGTGGTGACAGACCCGGCAGCACGGCGGCAGACGCAGATCGACGTAGCCGTGGTGGAACCCGGGTCCGGGGGCAGGAAGCAAGCAGTTCACCTGCTCGGCGAGGCGAAGTGGGGCACCGTCATGGGGCTGAGTCACCTGCAGCGGTTGGCTCGGGCGAGAGAAGTCCTCACCGCGCGCGGCATGGACACCAGCCGATGTCAGATCGCCTGCTTCAGCGCAGCCGGCTTCAGCGACTCGCTGCGAAGTGAGGTGTCGCGTGGGGCGCTGGGCGAGGATGGTGTGCTGCTTATCGGCCTCGACGAACTCTACGGTGGGGCGTTCCGGGCACCGCTTGACTGATCGACCATCAGGCACGCGACAAGCACGCGACACCTGATGGTCGGACAGCAACAAAGCCCCGGGCCGATGGCCCGGGGCTTTTGTGTGGTGGATGCGATGGGGAGGAGGGGCGCTTACTGCTTGCCGGTGCCGACCGGGTCGACCGTGACGGTGGCGACGGACTTGTCGCTGACGGGGAGGTTGAGGGAGACCGGCAGGGACTTGGAGTGGGTCTCGTTGGGCGGGGTGACGACGATGGTGGTGATGTCCAGGCCGGAGCCGCCGGTGTCGTTGCGCGGGGTGTGGAGGGTGAAGCGGGTCGTCTCGCCGCCCTTGAGGGCGACGGCCGGGGCGGCGAGCTTGCTGCGCTCGGCGCTGAGGCCGCCCGGGCCGCTGTCGGCCTTGAGGTCGACTCCGGGGAAGCCCTTGAGCGTGCAGGCGTCGCCGCCGGTGTTCTTGAGGCTGACCATGAGGTCGCCCTCGCCCATGCCGCGGGAGGTGCTGAAGGCGAGGTTGGCCGTCTTGCAGTTGCCGGTGGTGACCTGCCCGCCACCGCTGCCCTGGCCGGAGGACTCCGCGGCGGTCGATTCGCCGTCGGACGCGCCGCTGTCGTCGGAGGACCCGGCCGAGGAAGAGGAAGACGAGGAGGAACCGGCCGAGGAAGAGGAAGACGAGGAGGAACCGGAGCCGCTCCCGCTCGCGGTGGAGTCCTCGTCCCCCTGGCAGGCGGTGAGCGAGAGACCGGCGGCGATGGCCATGGCGGCGAGGGTGAGGGTCTTGGCGCGCATCGTTTCTTCCCTACGGTCGGTGCCGTCTGCGTTCGGCATGAGCAAGCGTTTCTGATCACCAGGACACGCCCGCCCGGGGCAAACGTTCCGTCCGGCCACCGCCTAATACCTGCCTGTTACACGGAATCGCTGGGAGCGGGGGTGTCGCCGCCGCGTGAGCGCCCCCGAGCCCGGGCGCCGCATGCCGGTTCGCCGGTTTCCGCGACTCTCGCCATGGTCCTCCACGCCGGCCGACCCTTGGGACGGATCCGTAACGGGGTCGGGCTCGCAAGCCAGGTCCCGCCAACGAAAAAGGCCCAGGTCGCTGACCTGGGCCTCAACTGTGGAGCGGGTGACGAGAATCGAACTCGCACTCTCAGCTTGGGAAGCTGATGTTCTACCACTAAACTACACCCGCGAAAAACACCGTCTGTGGCGGTGTCATAACGTCGCACACTCTACCTCATCCCAGGCCCCGGGCGCTTTTGCCCCGGGGTCTTCGTGCTGTCCGGGGCGTGGATGGCTCTGCGGGGTGCGGGAGTTGGGGCGTACCGTTAAGGGCCGGAGTGCCGCCTGGAGGGGCGCCCTATTCGTCCCGTAATGTGGCCTCTCGTCGTCGACTCGCTCGCGAGTGGAGTGCGGCGAGCTACGAGCTCAACTACGGCTTTGGGGAAGGGACTCGAGGACTTGATGGAGCGCACCGTCGTCCGATGTGCCGAAGGGCACGTGTTCAGCACTGCTTCGTTCCCGATGCAGAAGGCCGACCGGCTCGGACCCGGCCGGCTTATCCGCTGTCCACGCTGTGCCCGATTGCGGCATGCCGTGCCGGTCGCGTCGCAGAAGCGGTAGCGGTAGCGGTACAGCGGGGCAGCGCAGGAGCAGGAAAGCAGAGAACGGCAGGCAGCGCGCGGGGCGTCCGATTGGGGCGGGCCCGCGCGCTCTGCGTATCCTCGGTGCGTGCTTCTCTCAGACAAGGACATCCGGGCCGAGATCGACACCGGACGAGTACGGATCGATCCGTACGACGAATCCATGGTGCAGCCCTCAAGCATCGACGTGCGGCTCGACCGCTACTTCCGGGTGTTCGAGAATCACCGCTACCCACACATCGACCCCTCCGTGGAGCAGGCCGACCTGACGCGGCTCGTCGAGCCCGAGGGCGACGAGCCGTTCATCCTGCACCCCGGCGAGTTCGTGCTCGCCTCGACGTACGAGATCATCAGCCTCCCCGATGACCTCGCGAGCAGGCTCGAGGGCAAGTCGAGCCTCGGCCGGCTCGGGCTCGTGACGCACTCCACCGCCGGGTTCATCGACCCCGGTTTCTCCGGGCACGTCACCCTTGAGCTCTCCAACCTCGCGACGCTGCCCATCAAGCTCTGGCCCGGAATGAAGATCGGTCAGCTGTGTCTGTTCCGGCTGACCTCGCCCGCCGAGGCGCCTTACGGCTCGGAGCGTTACGGGTCGCGTTACCAAGGGCAGCGCGGGCCGACCGCCTCCCGTTCCTTCCTCAACTTCCATCGAACCCAGGTGTGACATTCAGCATGAGTGACGTGCGCGAGAACCTTACGTACGAGAAGTTCGGCGGCGCGGTGCGCGAGCTCGCGCAGACCATCGCCGACGACGGGTACCGGCCCGACGTCATCATCTCCATCGCCCGCGGTGGCGTCTTCGTCGCGGGCGGGCTCGCGTACGCGCTCGACTGCAAGAACATCCACCTGGTCAACGTGGAGTTCTACACCGGGGTCGGGACGACCCTGGAGATGCCGGTCATGCTGGCGCCCGTGCCGAACGCGATCGACTTCACCGCCAAGAAGGTGCTCATCGCCGATGATGTCGCCGACACCGGGAAGACGCTGAAGCTCGTGCACGACTTCTGCCTCGACCACGTGGCCGAGGTGCGCAGCGCGGTGATCTACGAGAAGTCGCAGTCGCTGGTGAAGTGCGAGTACGTCTGGAAGCGCACCGACGACTGGATCAACTTCCCGTGGAGCGTCGAAGAGCCCGTCGTGAAGCGTGCCGGGCAGGTTCTCGACGCCTGAGGCGCGAGCGAGAGGTGTCTACGACGAAGGGCCCCGGCGGATTGCTCCCCCGGGGCCCTTCTTCTTTTCAGGTCCGCGCTTGCTAGAACGTACCCAGCTTGATGATCGAGAGCAGTGCGAGCAGCTGGATCGACGCCGCTCCGAGCGCCTTCGGCCACGGCAGGTCGTGCGACTTGCTCACCATCGCCGTGAGCAGCGCGCCCGCCGCGATCCAGGTCACCCAGCCGAGCAGCTGGACGAAGGGCTGGGCGCCGCCGAGGAACATGGCGACGACGACGCGGGGCGCGTCCGTGATCGACATGATCAGCATGGAGAGGCCGACCGTCGGCTGCCAGGCACCGGCGCCGCCGAGCTGGCGGGCGAGCGAGTGGGTCACCACGCCGAGGATGAAGGCGCTGATCGTGATCGCGACCGCTGTCATCAGGACGTACGGAACGGCCGTCGAGAGCGTGGCGGTGATGGCGTCCTCGCGGGCGCCGTCGAAGCCGAAGATCGCGAGGAGGCCGTAGAGGAACGTCACGATGACGGCCGGGGCCCACATCGCGTAGTCCCGCATCTGCAGGAAGGTCGGACCCGGGCTCAGCACGATGCCGCGCAGCAGGTCCTTCCAGTGCAGGCGCGGGCCCACGGGCGGCGGGGCGGTCTGGCCCGCGCGGTAGGTGTCGCCCTGGTTGTACGGGTCCGCACCCACGGAGAAGGCCTGGGTGTGACCGGGGTTGTTGGCGGCGTACGGATCGAAGCCGCCCTGGGCGCCGCCCTGTCCCCCCTGGCCGCCCTGGCCCCCGCGGCCCTGGCCGCCAGGGCCGCCGAAGTACTCCGGCTCACCGTGATTGCCGTGGTTGCCGCCCGCCTGCGGCCACTGCTGCCCGCCGTATCCGCCTTGGCCGCCGCCCTGGCCCTGGCCGTACGGCGGTTGACCGCCGTACTGCTGGGAGGGCGGCTGAGGGTAGCCGTACGGAGGCTGCTGGCCCTGGGGGGCCTGAGCCTGCTGTCCGTACGGTTCCTGCCGCGGTCGTTGTTGGGGGCGTCCTTGCGGGGTGCGGTTGTCCCGGCCGCGTCCGATCCTGAATCCAGCCACGAATCGAACGTACCTGGTCTGGAGGGCCGAGGTCGTCCCTCCCGGGGAGGAGAGGAGGGTTTGCCGCTGACCTGTGACAACCCCTAGGGGGACCCTGAGGGGTTTTCCCCCGGGTCGGCATGACCGTCGGTTCTGGAGCGCTGGAGCGTCGACGCGCCGCGAGTCGCACTGACACAGATCGTCAACTGATTGATTCTCACTGGTCTGGTCGCTGTCCCGGTCCTGCGAAAGGGTTCCAGGAAGGCGGCAGTGCGGCATGTGCGCACTCGATCTGCTGCCGCGCCGAGTGTTCAGGCGCACCCACGACAGAAGGAAACACACCCCTTATGCGCGCCCTTGTGGTCGATCACAGTGAGGCCGGACCCGTCCGGTTCGCCGATGTCGATGAGCCCGTGCCGTCCGCCGGTGAGGCGTTGGTGGAGATACGGCACATCTGTCTCAACTCCGGAGAGCTGAACTACGTGGACCAGTGGCCGGCCGGCGCTGTGCACGGTCACGACGCGGCCGGCGTCGTGGTGCGCGCCGCATCCGACGGCTCGGGGCCGCCGGAAGGTACGCGCGTCGCAGTGGGAATGGCTCCCCACGCGTGGGCGGAGCGGGTGGCGGTCAGCCCCGCCTCGCTCGGCACCGTCCCCGAGGGCGTGGACCTGGCCGACGCCGCCGCGCTGGGGATCGCCGGAGTCACCCCGTTCCGGGTGCTGCGCACGCGTTCCCTGCTGGCGCGCAACGTTCTGATCACCGGCGCCAGCGGGGGCGTGGGGCACTTCGCCGTCCAGCTGGCGGCGCTTGCGGGCGCCCGGGTGACGGCACTCGTCGGTTCGCCGGAGCGGGCCGCCGGACTCCGTGAACTCGGCGCCGACAAGGTCCTGACCGACCTGACCGACCTGGCCGAGACCGGGGACCGGTTCGACCTCGTCCTGGACACGGTCGGCGGGCCGCTGGTGGCCCAGGCGTGGAGTTCCCTCGCCGAGGGCGGCACCATCCACCTGGTCGGTTACTCCTCGGGGCAGGAAACCACGTTCCCGTCAGGGGACTTGTTCGGCTTCGGTGAGCCCCGCAGCATCGCCACCTACGGCGACATGACACCGACCGGCGGGGAGCTGACGGACCTGCTGGGCCTCATGGCCGCCGGGAGGCTCTCGGCGCCGGTCGGACTGCGAGGCGACTGGCACGACGTGGGCGACGCCGTCCAGGCGCTGTTCGCGCGGAAGGTGCACGGAAAGGTCGTTCTTGACGTGTCCTGAAGCTGTGGACGAGGACACATACGTCGTCGGCCGTCGGCCGCCCACCCTCGGCCGTCGGTGGGCGGCCGTCGGTGGGCGGTTCGCGGTGGTGGGCGAGAATGGACCCATGGATGTGCTGGCGGAGGTCTTGCGTATTTCGGGTGCGCGTGGGGCGCTCGGAGTCATGCTGAAGGCCGGAGGCACCTGGGGCCTGTGGCTGGACTCCTATCCAGGAGCGGCACTGCACGTGGTGTCCCGCGGCACCATGTGGCTCCACGTCGCAGGCGAGAAACCTCTTCAGGTGCAGGCCGGAGACGCCGTCCTGGTGCCGCCGGGCACCGCACACGGGATAGCCGGCGGCGCCGACGTGACGATGGGCTCCTGCGACCGTGAAGAGGCGGCCCGGGCTTTTGCCGATGGCCGGGCCCTGCGGCTGGGCTCGGCGCCGGTGCAGACGGAAGTGATCGTCCTGCACTACGAGCAGGACCCGGAGGTGCGCACACCGGTGCTGACCTCCCTCGCTCGGCCGATGCACGTCACGGCCCGGGAGAACGCGCAGCTCAGAAGGACCGTCGAGCTTCTCGCTGCTGAGCTCGCACAGCCGCAGATCGGCACCACCGCCGCCATCAACAGCATCGTCGACCTGCTGCTCGTCCAGTTCGTACGCGCCTGGCTTGCCCGCCACCCGCAGGAGCAGTCCGGCTCATGGCTGGGAGCGATGCGTGATCCGGTCGTGCGCGACGCTCTCGCGTGTGTCCACGCCCAACCGGAACACCCCTGGACCACGGAGACCCTGGCCGCCGCGACGAGCGTCTCCCGGGCGACGCTGTCCAGGCGTTTCCGGTCCGCCCTCGGACAGACGCCGGGCGCGTACGTGACGCAGTGGCGCATCGACCTGGCGTCCGTCCGGCTCCGCGATACCGATGAGCCGGTCGAGTCGATCTCCGGCGCGGTCGGATACGGCTCCCCGCACGCTTTCAGCCGTGCCTTCAGACGTGCCCGAGGCACGGCCCCGGGCGAGTACCGTTCTCGACTTCGCAAGTGATGCGGGCAATGAACGCCGGGTGCCCGTCGGGTGCCCGTCGGGTGCCCGACTGGTGCGACGGGTCCGCTAGTGACCGAGCACCGCTCCGTACGCCAGCGGGTCCGAAGAGGTGGGCAGGCCGAGGGAGTTCGGGGTGACGACCGAGCCGCCGGCCTTGGCGCCCGGCAGGTCCCAGACGCCGCCCGCTGAGGAGTTCTCGCCGGGTGCGGCGACGGACAGGTCCGGTACGCCGTCCCCGTTGTGATCACCGAAGGCCAGCGCCCCGCCGAAGAGATCGCCCGCCTGGGCGACGCCCAGGATGTCGGGGGAGTTCTGCTGGAACGCGACCGTTCCCTTGTTCGCCGCGCCCGCCGGGTCGAGCAGGCCCATCTCGCCGCCCTTCAGGACGGTGATGCTGCCCGCCTTGGCCGCGCTGCCGATGGCCTCGCCCGGAGCGCCCGCGATCAGGTCGTCGTGGCCGTCGGCGTCGATGTCCGCCACGGCGAGCGCGTCGCCGAAGCCGTCACCTGTCTCGGCGACGCCGGGCATGCCCGCGGTGTCCTGGTTGAACGTCTGCTGCTCCCAGCCGAAGCTGCCGTTGGCGTCGCCGAAGCGGATGTGGATGCCGCCGCCCTTGGCGAGCTCCTCAGGACCGCACGGGTCGTCGATGTTCTCGTCGGCGATCTCGCGGCAGTTGCCTACGGCGAGGTCGTCGTAGCCGTCGCCGTTGAAGTCGCCGGCGGCGAGGGCGTTCGCGGCGCCGTTGGAGTTGTTCCAGAAGTTGAGCATGGAGCCCTCGTCCTTGTTCCAGCCGTAGAGGCGGAGGTGGGACTGGGTGTAGGGCTGGTTCTTCGTGTAGTAGCCGAGGGCGAGGTCGTGGAGCCCGTCGTTGTTGAAGTCGCCGGTCGTCATGACGGGGGCGCGCCCGCCCATGCGGTCGGACATGAGGGGCTGGGTGTCGGCGGCGAGCGGGTTGAAGTTGGCGACGATCTGGTCCTTGCCGCCGATCGCCAGGTCGACGTCGGTGTCACCGGTGAAGTCGGCGGCGGCCAGCGTGTTTCCGTACGCGTCACCGGACTTCGCACCGCGGGCGGCGGTGTTGGCCACGGCGAAGCCGTCGCCCGTGCCGTAGAGGACGGTGACGGAACCGGCGTCGGTCTTGCCGTCGATGTCCTCGCCGGGAGCGCCGATCACGAGGTCCGCGTACTTGTCGTCGTCCACATGCGCGGCCACGACGGAGCCCCCGAACCGGTCACCGGTCTCCGGGGTGCCGGGCACCTCGACGGTGGCCTGCGTGATGCGCCGCACGCCGTGCGGCCCCGGCCCGTACTTCCCGCCGAACACGACGCTCACGTACCCGGCCTTGGCCTTGCCGCCGACGGTGCCACTGGGCACGCCGACGAAGAGGTCGTCGTAGCCGTCGCCGTCGAAGTCGGCGGCGAGCGGGGCGGGGGCGGGCGCGGCGCTCGCGGTGGCCGCGAAGGGGAGGGTCAGGCCGGTGGCGGCCAGGACGGTGGCTGTGGCGGCGACGGCGAAGGAACGGGAACGGGAACCGGAACGGGTACGGGCGCGCAGGGGCACAGGGAGCTCCAACTCAGGTGTGGACACAGGGAGTCAGCTGCTCGGGATCGCGCAGCTCCACTCTTCAACTGATTCACCTGTGTGACACCCGGGGTTGGGCAAGGGTTGCCCCCGCGCGCACGTGCCGTTCGGTTACAGGGCCCGCTGGAACGCCCGGACCTCGGTGATCACCGCTCCGCACACGTTTCCGTCGGGGTCTCCGTGCAGCTGCAGGATGTCGTACCCCTGCGTACGGAACTCGTAGGTCACCTCGTGCCAGTAGTTCTGCTCGGCGGGGCGGTCGACGAGCTTGGAGAGGGTGCCGAGGTTGAACATGACGCGGGTCGACGTGTCGCCGTTGACCTGAATCCAGAACTTCGCGTCGCTGTTGGGACAGCCGCCGTAGTTGTTGTGCCCGGCGCGCATCTTGACCGTGACGTGGTGGCCCGGGTCGGTCGGCAGTTCCTGCTGGATCTCGCCGACCTGGCCGCCGTTGAGGTTGACGGACTGCGACATGTTGCCGGTGTGGCTGTAGTCCGCGCTGACCACGTCGATGTCGCCGACGGTCACCGCCCAGCCGTCGATGCTCGGGTTGGAGCCCACGGTGATCCAGGCGCGCGCGGTGTACGGGACGAGGAAGCGAGGGTTGGCGACGTACAACTCCCCGCCGAGATCCGCGTAGCGCGCTTCGGACCTGGCCTGGGGACTCGTGGACAGATCCACGGTGTTGCCGTTGGCTGGCATGCTTCTTCTCCTCCGCGGTGGTACCGGGTGAAGCAGGGCGTGCGGCGCCGCACGACATGTCTAGCCGCCGTGCCGCGCACGCCGCCAGCGGGCGATTCGGCCAATGCGCCAGGGCGAAGGTGCGTATGCGCACGGGAGTTCCGGGGGAGAGAGCCGGGCCCGCGACGGGGGGAGTACGCGGGCCCGGCAGTTGAGAGGTTGAGCAGGAGAGAGAGGGAGAACGGCGGGGCTAGTCGGCGAAGTTGGTGCCGAGGCGCGGTGTGCCCGTGGCCGAGATGCCGACCGTGGATGTGTAGACGCCGGAGGTGCCCGCGAGGGTGCCGTCGGGGCGGGAGCCCAGGACGTAGAACGCGCCGTTGAAGCCGTTCTCGCCGGATGCGCCGACGGAGACGTCGCCCCGGCCGTCCGCGTTCAGGTCGTCGATGTGGACGTCGGACCCGAAGAAGTCGTTCTCCTCGTTGGCGTTGGGGATGCCGGGCGAGTTCTGGCTGTACAGGACGGCGCCCTTGGTGGAGAGGCCGGAGCCGTCCGCCGCGCCGTAGATGACCGTGACCGAGCCCGCGTCGTCGACTCCGTCCAGGTTCTCGCCGGGGGTGCCCACGACCAGGTCGAGGTGGCCGTCGCCGTTGACGTCGCCGAGGTCGAGCTCCGCGCCGAAGGAGTCGCCCTTCTCGCTGCCGCCCGGGACGCCTGCCGTGTCCTGGGTGATGGCCTGGCTGTCGCCGTACGGGCCGTTGGCGTTGCCCTTGACGACGTACACCGTGCCGCCCTTGTTGGCGCCGTCGATGCCCTCGTCCCAGGTGAGGCCGATGATGACGTCGCCGTAGCCGTCGCCGTCCGTGTCGCCCACGTCGGTGATGTAGCCCGCGGGCAGCCGCTGGACGCCGCTCGTGGTGACGCCGTTCGCGCTGCCGGGCAGCCAGAGGTTGGCGTTGTAGTCGTTGGCGGTGGAGTAGCCGTCGACGATCAGGTCGTCCTTGCCGTCGCCGTTGACGTCCCCGGAGTGCAGGTTGAAGGCGCCTGCGCCCTCGCCGCTGTGGATGGGCGGGAGCACGGTGTAGCGGCCGCCGGTGGAGCCGCTGCGCTTGATGCCGCCGTCGAAGATGTCGATGGTGGCGGCGCCCGACGAGGCGCCGACGGCGAGATCGTCCTTGCCGTCGCCGTCGAAGTCACCCGCCTGGAGGGGGCCGCCGAACAGGTCGTGCTTGGTGGGGCGCGGGTCCTTGACCGTGGAGCCGCCGGAGAGGCCGCTGGGGGAGCCCCACAGGACCTGGACCGTGCCGCCGTCCACGTCGCTGCCGACGTCCTCGCCGATGGCGCCGACGGCGAGGTCGTCGTAGCCGTCGCTGTCGAAGTCTCCGTACGCGGTGTCGGCGCCGAAGGCGTCGCCCTTCTCGGCGGTGCCGGGCACGCCCGCGCTGTTCTGGCTGTAGGTGACGTGGCGCTGAGTGGCGCCGCCGTACGTGACGACCACCTGGCCCGCGATGCTCTTGCCGCCCACGGCGGCGCGCGGGGCGGAGGTGGCGAGGTCGGCCGTGCCGTCGCCGTTGAAGTCGGCGTCGTCAGGCTGGACGGCGGCGGTGGGCTCAGCCGCGGTCGCCGTGCCGCCGGTGAGGGTGAGGAGTCCGCCTGTGAGCGCGGCGGCGGTCGCCGTGGCCGCCGCGAGGCGGCTGCGTCTGGATCGGGGGAGCGGGGAAGTGCGCTTGTGCTTCGGCATTCCTTGGGTCTCCTGCTGCATGCGGGGATGTCTGGCGGACATCCGCAGTCGATGGGGTGCCGGGCAGGAGGTTCGCCGGTTCGCCGGGTGTTGGCCCTGGCGTCACGTCCTGTTTCGGCGACAGGGAGACCCATGAAGGGGGGTAAGGGTTGTATGCGGGGCGGGAGTTGGTGGTGTTGCGTGCGTTCGGGTTGATTTGCCCCCGGTGCCTGGCCCCCCGGGCCCCCGGACCCCGGCGCCTGGACTTACAGAGCCACAGAGCCACAGAGCCACAGAGCCACAGACCTACAGACTTACGGGGCCCGCACGCGCGCCCTTACGCCCCGTCCCCCAGCGCCAGGAACTCCTGCGTGGAGAACGTCAGTTGAGGCTTGCGGGCGACGAGGTCGGCCTTCACCCCCGGGTACACCCCCACCGTGTCCTCGCCGTCCCCGCGATACGTCCGCAGGACCAGGTCGGCCCGCTTGTCCCCGTTGAAGTCCGCGATGGCGAGGACCTGCGTGGTGCCCTTGGCGGAGGGGGTCACGAGCGCCGACGCGTTCGTGTCGAGGCCCGCCGTACGTCCCCTGAAGACCCGCACCTCACCGGTGCCGCCCCCGTCCCCGCTGCTGCCGCCGCTCAGGATCAGCTCGCTCAGGCCGTCGCCGTCGAGGTCGCCGGTGTCCACGGCCACGTTCTTCGACTCCATGGTGCCGCGCTGCGTGCCGGGCACGTCGTAGCGCAGGGCGACGCCGTTCGGCCCCGCGATGGCCGCGTCGGTCGCCTTGCCCTTGCCGAAGCGCCCGAACGCGATGTCCGTGCCGGCGGGGAAGAGCACCCCGGTCTCGGCGGGGCCCTTCGGGCCGCCCAGGACGAGGGCGCCCGCCGCGGCGCCGGACGCGTTCGCGGCCTTGCGGACGAGGAGGTCGTCGTAGCCGTCGCGGTCCACGTCGGTGGCCTTGCCGGTGACGAGGTCGTTGCCGGGCGCGGCAAGCGGCTTGCCCGCGGCGCGCGGCGCGCCGGTGCGCTTGAACGGGCCGCGCAGGAAGGTGAGCCGGGCGCCGCTCGCGTGCAGGACGAGGTCGTTCGCGCCGTCCCCGTCGAAGTCCCCGCACACCGGCTGGTCGGACCAGTCGTTGCCGATGCGGGACTGCGCGGGCACCTTCACCTTCACGGCCTTGCCCTTCAGGCCCTTGGGCGAGCCGAAGAGGATCTGCAGCGGCACGGGCGGCTGGCCGAGGCCGTCGTAGGGCGGGTCGGTGGAGACGAGCAGATCGGTGAACCCGTCCTTGTCGAGGTCGCAGGACGCCTCCGACTCGAAGGACGCGGGCAACTCGCCCTTGGTCCGCGCCCCGTTGGCCTGAGCGCTCAGCAACTGCCGTGCACCCGGCCGCAGTCCGCTCCTGGATCCGTAGACGACACCGATGCCCGCGTCGTCGCCGTGACCCTGGTGCACGAGGTCGTCCAGTACGAGATCGGGGGCGCCGTCACCGTTGAAGTCGTCGTCGACCTTGCTGCCCTTGCCGCGGGGGACGGGCTGCTGTGCCGCGCTCTTGCCCGCCATGCTGACGGGCCGGTGCCGGGCGTCGGGCTTGTCCGCGTCGTCGCCGCCCCCGCACCCGGCGAGCAGCAGCGCACAGCTGACGGCGGTGGCCGTCCCCACGACACCACCGCGCCGCGTCTGTCTGACGCCACGTATGCCACGTGTTCCGGCACTCCGCATGCCCATCACCCGCCCCGACCGCCCCAACCGACAACAACCAGCACATGATGCCCCCCTTCGGCACGACAGGAAAGGCCGATCCCGCCCCGAGGGCGGAACCGGCCTGAGCGCCTGCGCGTGGCCTACTTCACCGGCTCGGGCTCCGGCTCGTCCGCGGTCTCGGACTCACCGGCGGGGTCCACCGGCGTCTTCACGGATTCGAGCAGCAACTGCGCGACATCCACGACCTGGAGGGTTTCCTTCGCCGCTCCGTCGTTCTTCTTGCCGTTGACCGAGTCGGTCAGCATGACGAGGCAGAACGGGCAGGCGGTCGACACGATGTCGGGGTTGAGGCTGAGCGCCTCGTCGACCCGCTCCGTGTTGATGCGCTTGCCGATCCGCTCCTCCATCCACATCCGCGCGCCACCGGCACCGCAGCAGAAGCCGCGCTCCTTGTGGCGGTGCATCTCCTGCTGACGCAGGCCGGGGACGGCGGACATGATCTCGCGCGGCGGCGTGTAGATCTTGTTGTGCCGGCCCAGGTAGCACGGGTCGTGGTAGGTGATGAGGCCCTCGACGGGCGTCACCGGGATGAGCTTGCCCTCGTCGATGAGGTGCTGGAGCAGCTGCGTGTGGTGGATGACCTCGTAGTCGCCGCCGAGCTGCGGGTACTCGTTGCCGAGCGTGTTGAGGCAGTGCGGGCAGGTCGCGACGATCTTCTTGGCCGTCTTCGGCTTCTTGGTCGCCGGGTCCTCGTCGTCTTCCCCGTACGCCATGTTCAGCATGGCCACGTTCTCCTGGCCGAGCTGCTGGAACAGCGGCTCGTTGCCCAGGCGGCGTGCGGAGTCACCGGTGCACTTCTCGTCGCCGCCCATGATCGCGAACTTGACGCCCGCCATGTTGAGCAGCTCGGCGAAGGCCTTGGTGGTCTTCTTCGCCCGGTCCTCGAGGGAGCCCGCGCAGCCGACCCAGTAGAGGTACTCGACCTCGGTGAGGTCTTCGATGTCCTTGCCGACGACCGGCACCTCGAAGTCGAGCTCCTTGAGCCACTCCAGGCGCTGCTTCTTCGCCAGGCCCCAGGGGTTGCCCTTCTTCTCCAGGTTCTTGAGCATCGTCCCGGCCTCGGACGGGAACGCGCTCTCGATCATCACCTGGTAGCGGCGCATGTCGACGATGTGGTCGATGTGCTCGATGTCCACCGGGCACTGCTCGACGCAGGCGCCGCAGCTGGTGCAGGACCACAGGACGTCGGGGTCGATGACGCCGTTCTCCTCGGCGGTGCCGATGAGGGGGCGCTCGGCCTCCGCGAGAGCGGCGGCGGGCACGTCCGCTAGCTGCTCGGCCGAAGCCTTCTCGTTGCCCTCCATGTCCTTGCCGCCACCGGCGAGCAGGTACGGGGCCTTGGCGTGCGCGTGGTCGCGCAGCGACATGATCAGGAGCTTGGGGGAGAGCGGCTTGCCGGTGTTCCAGGCGGGGCACTGCGACTGGCAGCGGCCGCACTCGGTGCACGTACTGAAGTCGAGGAGCCCCTTCCAGGAGAACTGCTCGACCTGGCTGACGCCGAAGACGTCGTCCTCGCCCGGGTCCTCCCAGTCGATCGGCTTGCCGCTGGACGTCATGGGCTGGAGCTCGCCGAGGGTCGTGGTGCCCTTCGCGTCGCGCTTGAACCAGATGTTCGGGAAGGCGAGGAAGCGGTGCCAGGCGACGCCCATGTTCGTGTTGAGCGCGACGGTGATCATCCAGATGAAGGATGTCGCGATCTTCACCATGGCGAAGAAGTACGTGAGGTTCTGCAGCGTCGAGACGTCCATGCCCCGGAACCACGAGATCACGGGGTACGAGATGAAGAACGACGCCTCGTAGCTGTCCACGTGGTGCTGGGCACCCTCAAGGGCGTGCAGCGTGAAGATGCAGACGCCGACGATGAGGATGACGGCCTCGACGAAGTACGCCTGGCCCTTCTTGGAGCCCGCGAACCGGGACTTGCGGCCCGGCTTGTCGGGGTTGCTCAGCTGCCTGATGACGATCAGCGTCACGATGCCGACGATGGTCATCGTGCCGATGAACTCGACGAACATGTTGTACGGCGCCCACTCGCCGATGATCGGCAGCATCCAGTCGGCCTTGAAGAGCTGGCCGATGGCGTTGACGATGGTCAGGAGCAGCGAGAGGAAGCCCACCGCCACGAACCAGTGCGCGACGCCGACGACGCCCCAGCGGTTCATGCGGGTGTGGCCGAGGAACTCCTTGGCCACGGTGACGGTGCGCTGCACGGGCTGATCGGTGCGGGTACCGGCGGGGACGGGCTGACCGAGCCGCATGTACTGGACGATCTGCACGATGGCACGGCCGAACAGCGCGACGCCGACCGCGATTAGGACCAGCGACACGATGATCGCGGCGAGTTGCATTTAGGGGCTCCTCGGGCCTGCGAGGCGAACTATTACTAAGCGGTAACTTATGCAGTCCGTCTGAGACTACCCACTTACTCAGCCGCACTGTAGCCAGCAGGGCGGTGATCTGCGTCGCTCAGGCAACCCTTGGTGTCGGGGCGCCTCGCAAGGGGCGCCCGAAGGGGCGCGGGGAACGGCGCGACCAGCCACGGCGGACCCGCAGGCGAAGGGCTGGAGTGCACCCGGGGGCCCTCGACTTGCGCGTAAGGCCGGGATAAGAGTTGAGCGCCCCCGACTCAGCTCTGTTGACTCCAGCGAAGCGACCATGCATCCTTGAGTCAGATCCACTCAAGAGTTACATCTGGAGGAACCGAAATGGCACGTGCGGTCGGCATCGACCTGGGCACGACTAACTCTGTCGTCAGCGTTCTTGAAGGCGGCGAGCCCACCGTCATCACCAACGCCGAGGGCGCCAGGACCACGCCGTCCGTCGTCGCCTTCGCGAAGAACGGCGAGGTGCTGGTCGGCGAGGTAGCGAAGCGCCAGGCAGTCACGAACGTCGACAGGACCATCCGTTCGGTCAAGCGCCACATGGGCACTGACTGGAAGGTGGACATCGACGACAAGGGGTTCAACCCCCAGCAGATCTCCGCGTTCATCCTGCAGAAGCTGAAGCGCGACGCCGAGTCGTACCTGGGCGAGAAGGTGGCCGACGCGGTCATCACCGTCCCGGCGTACTTCAACGACTCGGAGCGCCAGGCGACGAAGGAGGCCGGCGAGATCGCGGGCCTGAACGTCCTGCGCATCGTCAACGAGCCGACGGCCGCCGCTCTGGCGTACGGCCTCGACAAGGACGACCAGACGATCCTCGTCTTCGACCTCGGTGGCGGCACCTTCGACGTGTCCCTCCTGGAGATCGGCGACGGCGTCGTCGAGGTGAAGGCCACGAACGGCGACAACCACCTCGGTGGTGACGACTGGGACCAGCGCGTCGTCGACTACCTGGTCAAGCAGTTCAACAACGGCCACGGCGTGGACCTCTCCAAGGACAAGATGGCGCTCCAGCGCCTGCGCGAGGCGGCCGAGAAGGCCAAGATCGAGCTGTCCTCCTCCACGGAGACCTCGATCAACCTGCCGTACATCACGGCGTCCGCCGAGGGCCCGCTGCACCTGGACGAGAAGCTCACGCGCGCCCAGTTCCAGCAGCTCACGTCCGACCTTCTTGAGCGGTGCAAGAACCCGTTCAACAACGTCATCAAGGACGCGGGCATCCAGCTCTCCGAGATCGACCACGTCGTTCTCGTCGGTGGCTCGACCCGTATGCCCGCCGTCGCGGAGCTCGTCAAGGAGCTCACCGGTGGCCAGGACGCCAACAAGGGCGTGAACCCGGACGAGGTCGTCGCCATCGGCGCCGCGCTTCAGGCCGGTGTCCTCAAGGGCGAGGTCAAGGATGTTCTCCTCCTCGACGTGACCCCGCTGTCCCTCGGTATCGAGACCAAGGGAGGGATCATGACCAAGCTCATCGAGCGCAACACCACGATCCCGACCAAGCGCTCCGAGATCTTCACGACGGCCGAGGACAACCAGCCGTCGGTCCAGATCCAGGTTTACCAGGGCGAGCGAGAGATCGCGGCGTACAACAAGAAGCTCGGAATGTTCGAGCTCACCGGTCTGCCGCCCGCCCCGCGCGGTGTCCCGCAGATCGAGGTCGCCTTCGACATCGACGCCAACGGCATCATGCACGTGACGGCCAAGGACCTCGGCACCGGCAAGGAGCAGAAGATGACCGTCACCGGCGGCTCTTCGCTGCCGAAGGACGAGGTCGACCGCATGCGCCAGGAGGCCGAGCAGTACGCGGACGAGGACCACAAGCGCCGCGAGGCCGCCGAGTCCCGCAACCAGGGCGAGCAGCTCGTCTACCAGACGGAGAAGTTCCTCGCGGACAACGCGGACAAGGTCCCCGGTGACGTGAAGACCGAGGTCGAGTCCGCCGTCGAAGAGCTGAAGGAAAAGCTCAAGGGCGAGGACACGGCGGAGATCCGCACGGCCACCGAGAAGGTCGCGGCCGTCTCCCAGAAGCTGGGCCAGGCCATGTACGCGGACGCTCAGGCCGCCGGTGCCGAGGGCGCTGCCCCCGGTCCCGAGGGTGCCGAGGCCCCGAACATGTCCAAGGACAAGGACGACGACGTGGTCGACGCCGAGATCGTCGACGACGAGAAGCCCGGTGACGCGAAGGGCGGCGCCGCATGACCGAGGAGACTCCGGGTTTCGGCGACAACGCCGAGAAGCCCGACGTCCCCTCCGGCGCCACCCCTGATGACGCGGCGCCGCAGGCTGCCGAGCCCTCCACTGAGGAGGGCCCGGCGGCCCCGGCCGGGGACGCAGCAAACAACACATCGGCTCAGTCCGCTCAGTCCGCTCAGGACGTGGGTCTGATCGCGCAGCTGGACCAGGTGCGTACGGCGCTCGGCGAGCGCACGGCGGACCTCCAGCGGCTCCAGGCGGAGTATCAGAACTACCGCCGTCGTGTGGAGCGGGACAAAGTGACGGTCAAGGAGATCGCCGCGGCGAACCTCCTGGGCGAGCTCCTCCCGAGCCTCGACGACATCGGCCGCGCACGTGAGCACGGCGAGCTGGTCGGCGGGTTCAAGTCGGTGGCGGAGGCCCTTGAGACGGTCGTCGCCAAGATGGGCCTCCAGCAGTTCGGCAAGGAGGGCGAGCCCTTCGACCCGACGATCCACGAGGCCCTGATGCACTCGTACGCGCCCGACGTCACCGAGACGACGTGCGTCGCGATCCTGCAGCCCGGGTATCGCATCGGTGAGCGCACCATCCGCCCCGCGCGGGTGGCCGTGGCCGAGCCGCAGCCGGGCGCGCAGACGGTCAAGGGTGATTCCGAGACCGCCGCGTCCACGGACTCCGCCGATGCGGCGGAGGACAAGGAGACCGGTGGCGGCCCGGACGAGGGCTGACGTATCGGAGTTGATGTGAAGCGAGAGGAGGGACGTCGGGGATGAGCACCAAGGACTTCATCGAGAAGGACTACTACAAGGTCCTCGGCGTCCCCAAGGACGCCACCGAAGCCGAGATCAAGAAGGCGTACCGGAAACTCGCCCGCGAGAACCACCCGGACGCCAACACGGGCAACGTGAAGGCCGAAGAGCGCTTCAAGGAGATCTCCGAGGCGAACGACGTCCTCGGGGACCCCAAGAAGCGCAAGGAGTACGACGAAGCGCGTGCTCTCTTCGGCAACGGCGGCTTCAGGGCCGGCCCCGGAGGCGGCGGCACTGGAGGCTCCTTCAACTTCGACCTGGGCGACCTCTTCGGAGGCGGCGCCCCGGGTGGCGGTGGAGCGGGCGGTGCCGGTGCCGGCGGTGGCTTCGGGGGCGGTCTGGGTGACGTCTTCGGGGGCCTGTTCAACCGAGGCGGCACGGGTGCGGGCGGCGCGGGCACGCGTACGCAGCCCCGGCGCGGCCAGGACATCGAGTCCGAGGTCACGCTGAGCTTCACGGAGGCGGTGGACGGGGCCACGGTCCCGCTCCGGATGTCGTCCCAGGCTGCCTGCAAGGCCTGTTCCGGCACCGGCGACAAGAACGGCACACCGCGCGTGTGCCCGACCTGCGTCGGCACGGGCCAGGTCACGCGGGGAGGCGGCGGCGGTTTCTCCCTCACGGACCCCTGCGTGGACTGCAAGGGGCGTGGGCTCATCGCCCAGGACCCGTGCGACGTCTGCAAGGGCTCGGGCCGGGCGAAGTCGTCGCGCACCATGCAGGTGCGGATCCCGGCGGGCGTCAGCGACGGCCAGCGCATCCGCCTGCGCGGCAAGGGCGGCCCGGGCGAACGGGGCGGTCCTGCGGGCGACTTGTACGTGGTCGTGCACGTCGACTCCCACAAGGTCTTCGGCCGCAAGGGCGACAACCTGACGGTGACGGTGCCCGTGACGTTCGCCGAGGCGGCACTGGGCGGCGAGGTGAAGGTCCCCACCTTGGGCGGCCCGCCGGTCACCCTGAAGCTGCCTCCGGGCACGCCCAACGGTCGTACGATGCGGGCGCGGGGCAAGGGCGCGGTCCGTAAGGACGGTTCGCGGGGCGACCTGCTCGTGACGGTGGAGGTCTCCGTACCGACGTCGTTGAGCGACCAGGCGAAGGAAGCCCTGGAGGCTTACCGCAAGGCGACTGCGGACGACGATCCGCGGGCAGAACTGTTCCAGGCCGCGAAGGGAGCATGAGATGGACGGCCGTCGTCGAAATCCGTACCAACTGACCGACGAGACGCCGGTCTACGTCATCTCGGTGGCCGCCCAGCTGAGCGGACTCCACCCGCAGACCCTGCGCCAGTACGACCGCCTCGGCCTGGTCTCCCCGGACCGCACCGCGGGCCGTGGCCGACGCTATTCGGCCCGCGACATCGAACTGCTGCGCACGGTGCAGCAGTTGTCGCAGGAAGAAGGCATCAACCTCGCCGGCATCAAGCGCATCATCGAGCTGGAGAACCAGGTCGCGGCGCTGCAGGCGAGGGTGGTCGAGCTGGCGAGCGCCGTGGAGGGCGCGGCCGCCGCGATGCAGCAGCGCGAGGCGGCCGTCCACGCGTCGTACCGACGGGACTTGGTCCCCTACCAGGACGTGCAGCAGGCGAGCGCGCTGGTGGTGTGGCGCCCGAAGAGATCGTCGGAGCAGTAGCTCTTAGTGGTGAGCAGCTCTTAGTAGTGTGCGTAGGGGCCGGGAGGTGACAACCTCCCGGCCCCTACGCGTACGTGACTGCTGGAGAAAGTGGGGGCGGGGGCCATGGCCATGGTGGGCCTTTTCTGGATCGCCGAGGGCGATGTGTACGTGGGCGCGAAGCCGTCGGGCCTCGCAGCGGGGGTGCGCCTTACGCCGGAGGGCATCGTGGCTCTCGGCGACAAACAGTCGGCGTTCCACCCCTGGGACGAGGTGCGTGCCCTGACGGTCGAGGACGCCCCCGTGAAGTCGCTGAAGTGGCAGGTGGGCGCCTTGGTGGAGGTGGCCCTGACGGCGGGCCTCGGCGGCCTGCACGAAGCCCCGGCGATGACGGTCCGGCTCATGGGGGCGGACTCCGAACAGACGGAACTGACGGCGTACGTAGCAGCGGCGACGGGCTACTCCCGGTCGGAGTACGACCTGTCGTTGACGCTCCTGACCCGCATGACGGAGGGCGAGGCGACCCTGCGCACGACGCTGGCGGCGATGGCGGAGTGGGGCCGGTCCCGGGAGGGCGGCTCGCCCCGGGGCGCGGAGCGGGAGACGCTGCTGCGGCAGTGGGCCGGGGCCGACGCTTAGGGCGGTTGCAGGAAAGTCCCACCCACGGCTACCGGCTCACCGCGCTGACGTGCGGGAACGTGAACGGGCGGTGGGACTTTCGTGCATTCCATCGGCCTCTCGGGAGAGGGAGGCCAGGAGGGCGGCGAGGAGGGAGGCCAGGAGGGAGGCCAGGAGGGCGGCGAGGGGACGCCATCGCCCGCCCGGCAAGGGGCACGCACCACCTCACTCACCCCTCCCGACGGGAGCAACCGTCATACCCACCGACCGGCCCCGCACCGCCTACCGCTCGGCTCAACTGGCGGACGACTACAGCCTGTTCACCCCGCGCGACGCGACCTCCCCCAAGATCTGCCGAGACTTCGTACGCACAGTGCTCCGCACCTTGGTCCGGAGCCGTAGGACCTTGCGGCGAAACGGGCGGCTCCCCCGGCGGACGCGG
>NZ_JBHTSF010000087.1:0-39472 GCF_042795295.1 Streptomyces sp. NPDC056486 | reverse complement strand
CACCACGCCCTTCCTGCTGCTCGTACGTCGCTCAGAACCTCAGAACGTCAGAACGTCAGAGCCTCAAGACTCGGTCCGGTACATCAGGTCCGTCTCGTGCGTGACGAACCCGAGCCGTTCGTAGACGCTCACCGCCGCCTTGTTGTCCGCGTCCACGTACAGCATCGCCGTCGGCAGACCCGCCCCCGCCAGGTGGTTCAGGCCGATGGTTGTCAGCGCCTTGCCGAGGCCGCCGCCCTGCGCGCCGGACCGCACCCCCAGGACGTACACCTCGCCGAGGCCCTCGTCCGCGTGCACCTTGGTCCAGTGGAAGCCGACGAGTTCGCCGTCCTTCTCGGCGAGGAAGAAGCCCGCCGGGTCGAACCACGGCTCGGCCTTGCGGTCGTCCAGGTCGCGCTGGGTGAGGGAGCCCTGCTCGGGGTGGTGGGCGAAGGCGTCGGCGTTCACCGCGAGCCAGGCCGCGTCGTCCTGGCCGGGGACGAAGGCGCGCACGGAGGCGCCCGCGGGGAGGACGGGGTCGGGCAGGTCGATGTCGCCCAACGAGCGCCGCATCTGCCGCAGTTCGCGGAAGAGGGTGAGCCCGAGCACCTGCGCCAGGTGCCGCGCCGCCGAGTGACCGCCGTGCGCCCAGATCCGCAGCCGCCGGCCGGACTCGGCGAGCAGTGCGGTGCCAAGGGCCCGGCCGTGCCCGCGGCCGCGGTACGAGGGGTGCACGACCAGTTCGGCTGCCGGGGCCTCGATGGGGTCGGTGTCCTCCAGCTGCGCGTATCCGACGAGGTCGTCGCCGACGCCGAGCAGCAGATGCCGCACCCCCGGCCGCGCGCCTCCCCGCAGCTGCAGCCGCCCCTGCTCGGACACGGCCTGCTGGCCGTCCGAGCGGGCCGCTTCCGCGATGAGCCCGAGCACGGCGTCGGCCTGGTCGGAGGTGAGGGCGGCGACCGTGTCGATCTGCCGCAGGGTGGCGGGAGGCTGCTGCTCGTCAGTCATGGAGTCGAGGGTACGGCGGCGGCCGGTCGGGGAGCAGATCGCGGACGTACTCCCGGCCTGCGGGGAGTGCACGACGGCGTACGCGCCTCTGGCGCCGCACTCGGCCGCCCTCGCCCCCGTACGCCGTCACTCCTGCCCTGAGCGTCGTCCCGAGCGTCCCAAGTGTCCGAAGTGCCCGCGATGGCAACCACCTCGTAACCAGTAACCCCCTGTTGCGCTACGCGCGTTGACTCTAGGCTGCGCGGGAGTTTCACACCCTCAGCCGCCCAATACCTCTTCCAGGGGGACACGTGCCAGCCACTCCTCAGCCACGTCGGCCCAGACGCCGCGCCGCCCGTGTGCTCGCCGCCGCGGCCGGTCTCGCCACACTCGGTGCTCTGGCCGCCGCGCTGCCCGCGAGCGCCGGGCAGTCCGGGCAGTCCGGACAGGACGCAGCGGGCGCGGCGGGCAAGAAGCGCACCGTCGACGTGCAGCTGCTGTCCTTCAACGACTTCCACGGCAATCTGCAGCCGCCCGCGGGGTCGTCGGGCCAGGTGACGGAGAAGCAGGCGGACGGGACCGAGAAGAAGATCGACGCGGGCGGTGCCGAGTACCTCGCCACGTCTCTTCGCACGGCCCGCAAGGGCAACCCCTACAGCGTCACGGCGGCGGCGGGCGACCTCATAGGCGCAAGCCCGCTCCTGTCCGGTCTCTTCCACGACGAGCCGACCGTCGAGGCGATGAACAAGCTCGACCTCGACGTCACCAGCGTGGGGAACCACGAGTTCGACGAGGGGGCCAAGGAGCTGGCCCGTATGCAGAAGGGCGGCTGTCACCCCAAGGACGGCTGCTTCGAGAAGGGCAAGAAGTTCAAGGGGGCCGACTACCCCTACCTCGCGGCCAACGTGACCGACGAGAAGTCGGGCAAGCCCATCCTCAAGCCGTATTGGGTGTGGAAGCACAAGGGCGTCAAGGTCGGCTTCATCGGTGTCACGCTGGAGGGCACGCCGGACATCGTCTCCGCCGACGGCGTCAAGGGGCTCAAGTTCCACGACGAGATCGAGACGGTCAACAAGTACGCCAAGATCCTCGACAAGCAGGGCGTGAAGTCGATCGTCACGCTCCTCCACGAGGGCGGCGTTCCCGCGTCGCAGAGCTACAACTACAACTGTGACTCCCCGGGCGCGGGCGACGGCATCTCGGGCCCCATCACCACCATCGCCAAGGGCATCACGCCCAAGGTCGACGCCCTGGTCACCGGGCACACGCACTCCGCGTACGTCTGCACGATCCCGGACCCGTCGGGCAAGCCCCGCATGGTCACGTCCGCCTCCTCCTTCGGGAAGCTCTACACGGACACGACGCTCACGTACGACCGCAAGACCAAGGACATCGTCCGTACGAGCGTGAAGTCCGCGAAGTCGGCGAACCACGTCGTCAGCCGGGAGCAGGCGAAGGCGCCCGACATGACCTCGCTCATCTCCCGCTGGGACAAGCTGGCGGCGCCGGTCGCCAACCAGCCCGTCGGGTTCATCTCCGGCGACATCCCGGGCCGTGGCGCCACCACGCAGGAGGCGCCGCTCGGCGACCTGATCGCGGACGCGCAGCTCGCGCACGGCAAGTCGCTCGACCCCGAGACGGATCTGGCGCTGATGAACCCCGGCGGCATCCGCTCCGACCTCGTGCACAAGGCGAGCGGGAGCGAGGGTGACGGCGTGGTGACGTACGGCGAGGGCTTCACCGTGCAGCCGTTCAGCAACACGGTCAATCTCGTCGATCTGACCGGCGCGCAGCTGATCACCGGACTCAAGCAGCAGGTGAGCGGGTCGAACGAGGCGTCCCCGAAGATTCTGCAGATCTCGGACGGCCTGACGTACACGCTCGACATGACGAAGTCCGGCGCCGACCGCGTCGTGACGGACTCGATCAAGCTGGGCGGCAAGGCGATAGATCCGGCCACCACCTATCGTGTGGCGATGAACTCCTTCCTCGCGGGCGGCGGCGACGGTTTCGCCGAGCTCGGCAAGGGTGCGAAGCCGCTGGTGGGCAGCGATGACCTGAAGGCGTTCAACGACTACCTGACCGCTAACTCCTCGGCGGACAAGCCGATCGCCCCGCCGAAGGCGGACAGGATCACCGTGGTGAAGTGAATGATGCGTTAACTCACGCACTCAGTAAGTGGCTGAAATCGGTTGTTACTGGGCGTGAGGCTTGGGGTGGGGTGTGAACGTATGGTGAACTCAGCTGATGCGTTCCCCCCACCGCATAGCCACGCTTCCGCCCGATCGCAACCAGGCTTATCCGTCTGATGGTTGGCACGCCGAGTCCGTCCCCCAAGAAGCGTCCGCGGCACCGTCCCCAGCTGCGGAAACGCGCGAAACGCCGGCGGAGACGACTGCTCCGCTCAATCCGTACGACGAGCTCGGCGCCCTCGCCACGCCCAGCCCGCTGGAGGAATTCCTCCACGAGACGGACGATGACGAAGCCGACAAGTCGGACGCCCCGTGGCAGCCTCCGAACCACCGGCGCGGTGGCCGCGGACGCAGCCGCCGTCGCAGCACCCGGTTCGCCGGGCTCCCGCTCGCCGCGAAGGCCGTCGTCGCCCTCGTCGTACTCGCCGCCTTCCTCTCGCTCGGCGACCGCTGGGCCCTGCTCTACGCCGAGCACGAGGCCGCGGACAAGCTCAAGGACTCGATGCACCTGAGCGCGGCGCCCGAGGTCGACATCGAGGGCTTCCCCTTCCTGACCCAGGTCCTCGACAAGCGCGTGGACAAGGTCAAGGTCACCGTGCCCGACGTCGCGGCCGACCGGATCTCGCTCGCCCAGGTCTCCGCCACCGGGACGGACGTGAAGATCACCGGCGACGGGGCCACCGACATCAAGGGCGCCCTCATCAGCGAGATGAACGGCGAGGTGCTGCTCTCCTTCGACGACCTGAACCGCGAACTTGGCGCGTCGCAGGTCACGTTCACCGGCCACGGCAGCGACCAGGTGCTCGCGCGCGGCACCCTGCCCGTCGCGGGCCACGACCTGAAGCTGCGCGCCGACGCCCGCATCAAGCGCAACGGCGACCGCGGCATCTCCACCGACATCGGCAGGATGAGCCTGCAGATCGGCGACCTGGCGACCTACCGGCCCGGCACCCGCGACTCCGAGGGCCTGCACCTCAGCAAGAAGTCCGCGGACCGGCTCGCCGAGGAGACCGCCAAGGCGAAGGCGCTGCTCTCCGTGCCGTCGATCGTCAAGCGGCTCGGGGTCTCGGACTCGGTGGTCAGCGGCGCCCTCAAGAGCGACACCAAGCTGCACGACCTCGTCGGCTCGCCGCGCTTCCTCAACGACGTGATGGGCCTCAACCTCATCGACGTCGCGATGGGCCACCCCGAGCTCCTGAAGAAGCTGGGCCTCGACCCGGCCCTCCTGAAGGGCCTCGCCCAGCTCACACGCCCCGTGCTCGCCGACCGCCTGACGCTCGCCTTCCAGCTGCCGAAGCTGCCCGGGGACGGGCACGTATGGCTGAAGGACGTGAACGTGCAGAAGGACGGGATCCGGGTCCGGCTCACGGGCACGGGGCTGAGCATCGGCAAGTAGTTCGCGGGTCGTCGGCGGGAGCGGCCTTACGCCGTGGGGGGCGGGGTCGGTGCGCCGGGCAGGCGGACCGTCGCCACCGTCCCGCCGCCCTCCGCGTCCGTGAGCGCCACCTCGCCGCCGGACTGGTGCACGGTCCGGGCCACGATGGACAGGCCGAGGCCGGAGCCGGGGAGACTGCGGGCCGACGGGGAACGCCAGAACCGGTCGAAGACGTGCGGGAGTTCGTCGGCGGGGATGCCGGGGCCGTGATCGCGGACGGTCAGCGCGCCGCCCTTCAGGGCCACGTCGACGGTGGAGCCAGGGGGCCCGAACTTCACCGCGTTGTCCAGGATGTTCACGATGGCCCGTTCAAGGGCCGCGGGCTCGGCGCGTACGTACCAGGGGGCGAGGTCCGCGGTGAACGTCAGCTCGGGGCCACGGAGTCGGGCCCGTTCCAGGGCGGTCTCCACGATGTCGTGCAGGGACACGACCTGCACCTTCCCGCTGTGACCGGTGTCCGTACGCGAAAGCTCCTGCAAGTCGCCGATCAGCGCGGCGAGTTCGGTCATCTGCGCCGTGACGGAGGCGAGCAGCGCCTTGCGGTCGTCGGGCGGGATGGCCCGCCCGGTGTCCTCACTGCGGGCGAGCAGCTCGATGTTCGTGCGCAGCGAGGTGAGGGGGGTGCGGAGCTCGTGACCCGCGTCGGCGATGAGCTGCTGCTGCAGGTCGCGGGACGAGGCGAGGGAGGCGGTCATGGAGTTGAAGGAGCGCGAGAGGCGGGCGATCTCGTCGTCGCCCTCCGCCGGGATGCGTAGGTTCAGATCCTCGGTACGGGCCACGTGCTCGACGGCCGCCGTCAGCTCGTCGACCGGGCGCAGGCCTGTGCGGGCCACCCAGAGGCCTGCGGCGCCTGCGCCGAGCACGCCGATTCCGGCGACGAAGGCGAGGACGAGGACGAGGTTGTCGAGGGTGTCGTCGACCTCGCTGAGGGGGCGGGCGACGGTGACGGCGAGGCCCTGGGGGCCATCCAACGGGTAGGTGAGGACCCGGTACTTGGCGTCGTTCGACGCGGTCGCGGTGTGGTAGACCTCGCCGGAGTCGCGCTTGGCGACCGCGGTGTCCGCCTCGGTGACCTTGATGGACTGCGTGCCGACGATGACGCAGTGGCCACCGTGCTGGTCGACGACCTGGATCGTCTGCTTGAACAGATCCGGATCGTCCTTGTCCCGGATGACCGAGCGCTGGCAGTTTCCGTTCCGGTCGATCCGGCTGACCACATCGGCGGTCTGGATCCGATTGGTGCTCAGCGCGTCGTCCAGCGAACTCATCAGCGCGTTGCGGACCACGAACCAGCACACCACCGCCGCAGCGGCGACGGCGACCGCCACCGCGAAGGCGACCAGCATCGCAAGGCGCGACCGGAGCGGCATCCCGCGGTACCGGCGGACAAGCCCCTTCACTCGCCGCCCCCGGCGGAACCCGGCCGCAACACATACCCCACACCCCGCACCGTATGAACGAGCCGGGGCTCGCCCGCCGCCTCCGTCTTGCGGCGCAGGTACATGACGTACACGTCGAGGGAGTTGGAGGAGGGCTCGAAGTCGAAGCCCCAGACCGCCTTCAGGATCTGCTCCCGGGTGAGGACCTGACGCGGATGCGCGAGGAACATCTCAAGGAGGGTGAATTCCGTGCGGGTCAGTTCCACCGTGCGCGCCCCGCGAGTGACCTCACGGGTCGCGAGGTCCATCCGCAGATCCCCGAAGGCGAGCGTGTCGCCCTCCTCGGCCTGCCCCGCACCGGCGGCGTACGAACTGCGTCGGAGTAGCGCCCGGATCCGGGCGAAGAGCTCGTCGAGCTCGAACGGCTTGACCAGGTAGTCGTCGGCGCCCGCGTCGAGCCCGGTGACGCGGTCGCCGACCGTGTCACGCGCGGTGAGCATCAGGATGGGCGTCAGTGAGCCGGTCGAGCGGAGCCGGCGCGCGGCGGTGAGGCCGTCCATGCGGGGCATCTGGATGTCGAGCACGACGAGGTCGGGGCGGTAGGCGGCCGCCTTCTCCAGCGCGTCGGCGCCGTCGACGGCGACCTGCGTGCCGTACCCCTCGAAGGCGAGGCTGCGCTGCAGCGCCTCCCGTACGGCGGGCTCGTCGTCGACGATCAGGATGCGCTGCTGCTGCTCGCCTTCGGCGGGGCTCATC
This sequence comes from Streptomyces sp. NPDC056486, assembly GCF_042795295.1. Taxonomy (NCBI): domain Bacteria; kingdom Bacillati; phylum Actinomycetota; class Actinomycetes; order Kitasatosporales; family Streptomycetaceae; genus Streptomyces; species Streptomyces sp. NPDC056486. The sequence goes on along the minus strand of NZ_JBHTSF010000087.1, from coordinate 32,744 downwards.
GGCTGGTGACTTCCTCGAGTACGGGTCCGTGTACGGGGCCGAGCGCGGCTCGGAGTACGGGTCGGACGGGGCCGGTATCAGCCTCGCACGCGCGCGCGGGGCTTGCGGCGTGCGGCGGGCCGGGACGGCGTCTGGGCCGCCGTGGCCACTTCCGGGGCACGGGCCGCGGAGGCGCCGTGGAGTTCCCCGGCCACGGCGAGGGGGAGGCCGAGCCCCGCCGGGTCGGTGTCGGGGTTTCCCCAACCGATGGTGGTGGCGAGCGCGTGCCGGGCGCGATTGACGGTGATCAGGGTGGTGGTGGGCATGGCGGCCTCCAGGGTCTCCAGGGGGAGTGTGCGGGGTCAGTCGGTGGAGCCGGCCCGCAAGGTGTCGAGGTCGGCCTTGACCGTGTTGATCGGGATGGCGAAGCCGAGGCCGATGCTGCCCCCCGAGCTCGACTCGGTGCCGCTCTGCGACGAACTGGGCGCGTACATCGCGGAGTTGATCCCGATGATGTTGCCGTTCATGTCTATGAGGGCGCCGCCGGAGTTGCCGGGGTTGAGCGAGGCGTCGGTCTGCAGGGCCTTGTACGTGGTCTTCGACGACCCGGTGTCGCCGTTGAACTGCTCGCCGCCGTACTCGAACGGCCAGTTGCCGCCGCCCTGCTGTTGCTGCTGCTGTCCCTGGTCCTCGTCCGTCGAGACGGTGACGTCCCGGTCGAGGGCGGAGACGATGCCGCTGGTGACGGTGCCTGTCAGGCCCTCGGGGGAGCCGATCGCCACGACGTCGTCGCCGATCTTCACGTTGTCGGAGTTGCCGAGGCTCGCGGGCTTCAGGCCGGACGCACCCTCGACCTTGATCAGCGCCAGGTCCTTCTTGCTGTCGGTGCCGACGACCTTGGCGTCGTACGACTTGCCGTCGTTCGTCTTCACCTTGACCGACGAGGCGCCGGAGATCACGTGGTTGTTGGTGATGATCTCGCCGCCGGTCGTGATGATCACGCCGGAGCCCGTGGCCTCACCCGCGTTCGACTTCGCGCTGATCTCCACGATGCTGGGGCTGACCGCCTCGGCGACGCCGGAGACGGTGCCCTTCTGGCTGGTGGGCACGACGTTCGTGTTGGTGGCGCTGCTCGACGTGCTGTCCTTGCCGGTCAGCTCCTGGAAGGCGTAGGCGGTGCCGCCGCCCACCGCTGCGGCCGCGATGGCGACGGCGGCGAGGAGGGCAAGGGGGCCGCGGGCCCGCTTGCGCGGGGGCTTCGGGGGCGCTTCCGGGCCCTGTGCCGTTCCCTGTGCCGGTGCTTCCGGTGCGAAAGCGGGCGGGGGCGGGTAAGCGCCCCCCGTACCGCCATGGTGCACAGGCGCTGACGACTGGTGCTGCTGGGGGTACTCGCCGCTCTGGCGGAAGGTGTCGGTCATGGGTTCTAGGCTGGTCCGCGTTCATGAGAGGCGGCTGAGTACGCCCTGAGAACGCCAATAGAAGTGCGTATGCCCCTTATAAAGGCGTCGGCGCTGAACCCCTGAGCGTCAGGCGCAGCCGCAGGACTGCCGGACGACAAGACGTGACGGGAACAGCTTCAGCCGCTCCCGGCGCGACCCGGCGACCCGAAGTCCGTCGTCCAGGACGAGATCGACCGCGGCGCGGGCCATGGCGGGCCTGTCCGATGCCACCGTCGTCAGCGGCGGGTCGGTCAGACCCGCTTCCTTGACGTCGTCGAACCCGGCGACGGCCAGCTGGTCCGGCACGTCGATCCGAAGCTCCCGCGCGGCACGCAGGATGCCGATCGCCTGGTCGTCGGTGGAGCAGAAGATCGCCGTCGGCCGGTCCGGCCTGGCAAGGAGCTCAAGCGCCATCTGATACGCGTCATAGCGGTTGTACGGCGCCTCGAAGAGCCGCCCCTCGACCGAGCGCCCGGCCTCCTGCATGGCCCGCCGCCACCCCTCGACGTGGTCGGAGACGGGGTCGCCGATGGTCGGGGTCTCGGCGGTGCCGCCGACGCACGCCACGTACTCGTGCCCGTGTTCAAGTAGGTGGCGGGTGGCCAGCTGCGCGCCGCCGAGGTCGTCCGTGACGACGGCGACGTCGTCGATCGCCTCGGGCCGCTCGTGAAGCAGCACGACCCGCGCGTCCCACGCGTCGATCTCCGCGGCGGCCTGATCGGTCAGGCCGTGGCTGACGAGGATGAGCCCGGAGACCCGCATGCCGAGGAAGGCACGCAGGTAGTGGGCCTCGCGCTCGTCCACGTAGTCCGCGTTGCCGACGAGCACCATTTTTCCGCGCTCGACCGCCGCCTGTTCCACCGCGTGCGTCAGCTCCGCGAAGAACGGCTGGCGCGCGTCGGGCACGATCATGCCTATGAGGTCGGTCCGCCGCGACGCCATGGCCTGGGCGACCCGGTCGGGCCGGTACCCCAGCTCTTTGATCGCGGCGAGTACACGCTCGCGCGTGGCCGGGGCAACCGGCCGGGGTCCGTTGTTGATGACGTAGCTGACGACGGCGGTGGAAGTACCCGCAAGTCGCGCAACGTCATCCCGAGTCACCTTGGCCACGCGCGGAGTCTACGCGGATGGAACTACCGCTGGGCAGGGCGTACGACAGCTTCCTTCGGAGCTTCCTGCGGCGCGATCACGGCGGGGGTCGCCTCCGGCTTCGGCGGCTGCCTGTGCTGGTCCTCGGCCGGTGGCGTCGCCGCCTTCGCCTTGGCTTGGTCGGCCGCGCGTTCGACCTTCTCCGGGGTCACGAAGCGGTAGCCGACATTCCGGACGGTGCCGATGAGCGACTCGTGCTCGACGCCGAGCTTCGCGCGCAGGCGCCGTACGTGGACGTCGACCGTCCGCGTGCCGCCGAAGTAGTCGTAGCCCCAGACCTCCTGGAGCAGCTGGGCCCGCGTGAAGACGCGCCCGGGGTGCTGCGCCAGGTACTTGATCAGCTCGAACTCCTTGAAGGTCAGGTCGAGGACCCGGCCCTTGAGCTTCGCGCTGTACGTCGCCTCGTCGATGGAGAGATCGCCGTTGCGGATCTCCATGGGGGAGTCGTCGGAGGTGATCTGCTGGCGGCCCATCGCGAGCCGCAGACGCGCCTCGACCTCGGCAGGCCCTGCCGTGTCGAGGAGTACGTCGTCGATGCCCCAGTCGGCGGTGACGGCCGCGAGGCCGCCCTCCGTGACGACGAGGACCAGCGGACAGCCGGGTCCCGTGGAGCGGAGGAGCTGGCAGAGGCTGCGGACCTGCGGCAGGTCACGGCGGCCGTCGATCAGAATGACGTCGGCACCAGGGGTGTCGACGAGGGCCGGGCCTTCGGCGGGGGCCACCCGCACGTTGTGCAGCAGCAGGCCGAGAGCGGGAAGCACCTCCGTCGACGGCTGAAGGGCATTGGTAAGGAGCAGCAGAGAACTCATCGCTGCTCACCCGCCTGGGTCGTCCTACGGTTGTGCACGGTTCGCTCGCCCATAACGTCGGTTCCTCCTCGGTCCCTGCGAGGACGTTTACGGCACTGCTTCGTACTGATTACTGCGGCGGAGGGCCCGCGCCCGGGGCTCTCCACGTGCTGTTCCTCCGGCTTCGTATACGAACCTTCAGAAAGCACGAAAGGACCCGGGGGCTTCGCTGCCCGGATCCTCTGCCAAGGAGAATAGCCCACATGACTTCCGGTTCGGCAGGCCAAGCGGCAGGATCTTCTGTGCAGCCGATCACTCGCACTCCGCCCCGCGTTCAACGGCGCGCAACGCTCCGTACACAGGACGGAGTCGCCATCGAGGCGGTGTACGAGCCCGGACCCGCCCCGGCGGGGGAGCTCGCGATCGTGCTCGCGCACGGTTTCACCGGCGGTGTCGACCGGCCGCACGTGCGCCGCGCGGCGGGTGTTTTCGCGCAGGGTGCGGCCGTGATCACGTTCTCCTTCCGGGGGCACGGGGCGTCCGGCGGGCTCTCCACGGTCGGTGACCGCGAGGTGCTCGATCTGGCGACCGCGGTGGAGTGGGCGCGGTCTTTCGGCCATACACGGGTGGTGACCGTGGGTTTTTCGATGGGCGGTTCCGTGGTGCTCCGGCACGCGGCGCTCGCCGGTGCCGCGCATGGGGGGCGCACGGAAGCGCGGGTTGACGCGGTGGTCGCTGTGAGCGCTCCCGCCCGTTGGTTCTACCGGGGGACGGCGCCGATGCGGCGGCTGCACTGGCTGGTGACGCGGCCCATGGGACGTGTCGTGGGCCGGGTGGGCCTGCGCACGAGAATCCACCCGCACGAGTGGGACCCCGTCCCGCTGTCCCCGGTGGAATCGGTCCCGCTGATCGCGCCGACGCCGCTCCTGATCGTGCACGGGGACCGGGACCCCTACTTCCCGGTCGACCACCCCCGGATGCTGGCCGCCGCCGCGGAGGGCGGGGCGGAGCTCTGGATGGAGGCGGGGATGGGGCACGCGGAGAACGCGGCGGACGACGCACTGCTCGGTCGGATCGCCGAGTGGGTCACGGCATCATGGACGTCGGCGATCGCCGAAGGACCGGCGGACGCCGAAGGAGAGGAGCTGCCGTGGTGAACGGCACCATTCGTTACTGGGCCGCGGCCAAAGCGGCCGCAGGCGTCGCGGAGGAGCCGTACGCTGCGGCGACGCTCGCCGAGGCGCTGGACGCGGCACGCGAGCGACACCCCGGTGAGCTGGTCCGTGTACTGCGGCGATGCTCGTTCCTCATCGACGGCGACCCCGTGGGTACCCGTGGGCATGAGACGGTACGGCTGGCCGAGGGCGGCACGGTCGAGGTGCTCCCGCCGTTCGCAGGAGGGTGAGCAGCGCTATGAGCGATCCACGGTATGAGGGGTCGGGGTACGGGGACTACGACCCGTATCGCCAGGAATATCCCCCCGAGCAGCAGCAGGCCTACCCTCCGGAGCAGGTGCAGCAGCCCTACCCCCATCCCCATCCTGCCGAGCAGCAGCAGTACGCCCAGCAGGCGTATCCGCAGCAGCAGCCTCCGCAGGCGTACCCGCCGCAGCAACAGCAGCCTCCGCAGCAGTACGGGCAGCAGCAGCCTTACGCCCAGGACGCGTACACCCAGGACTCGTACACCCAGCACTGGGAGGGGCAGACCTGGGACACGCAGATCCAGCCCTCACCCGCGGTTGACGTGACGGAGACGGCGTATCTGCCCCCGCAGGGGTACGGACAGCAGCTGCCTCCGGAGCCCGCTCCTGCTCCTGCTCCCGCTCCCGAGCCTCAGCAGCCTGAAGCGGAGTCCAACACCTACGGCCGCGCCACCACCACCGGCAACCCCCGCGTCACCGACGCCCAGCGCGCCCGTGCCGAGGGGCGGTCGCCGATCATAGAGCCGGGGATCCAGCCCGCCGCTCTGACCGCCGTCCTCGGGCTGCTGCTCGCCGGTACCGCCGCCGTCGGGCAGTACGCACTCCTCGTACCGCTGATCCTGCTGCAGGCCGTCACCGCCGCCGGATGGTTCCGGCTCAACGGGATGTGGCCCGCCCGGCAGGGCATCGCGCTCGCCTTCATGGGCGGTGTCGTCGCCGACATCACGCTCCTCGCCACCGGCAAGGAGAACGCGCCCGCCGCGATCCTCGGCACCCTGGGCGTGTGGGTGCTGCTCGTACTCGTCCTTCAGCTGCGCAGCCGCGCCTCCGCCGACGAGCGGATGGCCGGTCTGATGGCGACCGTCGCCTCCTCCGCCCTCGCGATCATCGCGACCGGGCATCTCGCGGCGTCGGACGACGCCATGACGGTGGGCGGCATCGCCGTCGCGGTCGCCGTGATCGCCCGCGCGCTGCCCCTGCCGACGCCCGCCTCCGTCGTCGTCGCGCTGCTCGCGGCGGCCGGAGCGGGCATCGCCGTCGGCGGTACGACGGACTTCGGCAGCAAGGGCGCGCTGCTCGGCCTCGGCGCCGGTGTCTGCGCGCTGATCGGCCACCGGGTCGCCAGCTACGACTACCCGTCCCGCTTCGTGCACATGACGGCGGGCGTCGCCCTGCCGCTCGCCGCCGCGGCCCCGGCCGTCTATCTCCTCGGCAGGGCCATCGGCTGACCGGCGGAGGCCGACAGAAGCCGACAGAGGCTGATCGTCACAGCTGATCGACAGGTCCCCGGCCGGGCTCTCCCGCCGGGGGCCTGTCCTTTAGGCTCGCGGCAAACGTCAGTTGAGTCGGGGGACTAGGTGGGGGAACACCGGACATGAGCAAGCGCGCCGTACGAATACTTCTGATCGTCGTCGTGATCCTGGGGGGCCTTTTCGTGGGTGCCGACCGCCTGGCGGTGGGTTTCGCGGAGGACGAGGTGGCGAAGAAGCTGCGGACGAGCGAGGGCCTCAGCGAGACGCCCGACGTCTCCATCAAGGGCTTTCCCTTCCTGACGCAGGTCGCGGGCGGCACGCTCGACGACGTCGAGATCGGCATGCGGAACTACGAGGCCACCTCCGGCTCCGACAAGATCCGCATCGCCGATCTGGACGCCCGGATGCAGGGCGTCGAGTTCTCGGGGGACTACAGCTCCGCCACCGCCGAGAAGGCCACCGGCACGGCCCGGATCTCGTACGACGAGCTGCTCAAGGAGGCACAGGGCGAGCCGGTCGAGCTGCCGCTCGGCGCCACCGGCAAGGTCGTCGGGCTCTCGGACGGCGGCGACGGCAAGATCAAGGTCGAGGTCGAGGTGAGCAAGGGCGGCGTGAAGCTGCCCAAGCCGGTGCACGTCATGAGCTCGGTGCGGGTCGAGGGCGACACGATCAAGGTGAACGCCGATGAGATCCCCAAGAAGATCGAGGTCATGGGCGTATCGATTCCCCTCCCCGAGGGCATGGTCCGCGATGTGACCGACTTCGAGGAGAAGGTCAGCGGCCTTCCGGGCGGCATCAAGATCGACGAGGTGGAGCCGGCAGCGGACGGCGTGGACATCACGGTCAAGGGCACGAACGTGAAGCTCGCGAGCTGAGGCCCAGGGGGCGGGGCCTCTTGGGCGGCCGTTCCGCAGTACGTTCCGCGTTCCGCAGTACGTTCCGCAGTACGAGACGAAGCCGTCCGCGCCATGGATGCGGCAGGGGTGAAGCCCTCCCCCCGCCCCCGCGCGGGCGGCTTCATTCTTTGATCTATCCCACATCGTGGATGATCGCGTCTCATCATTCGACATGCCGGTGACACGGCCGCCCTTGCGTCCTTACGATCGGACGCATGCACCGACAGGCGGACCTCACGAAGCGGCGGGCAGTAGACCTGTGCCGCGTCGCCGCCATGCTCTGTCGCACCTTCTGAGCGGGAGCTCCGACTCCCGAATCCCCCGGCCCGTTGACCTCGTCAGGGCCACCCCGTGCCGCGTACGCCGCGCTGTCGCACAGTCACAGCACGTACCCGGCACCCCCTCGCACAGCACCAAAGCCCCGCCGTAACTGCCCCGGAGGAGACAAAGTATGAGCCGCAGCGACGTCCTGGTAGACGCCGACTGGGTCGAGGCCCACATCGACGACCCGAAGGTTGTCATCGTCGAGGTCGACGAAGACACCTCCGCGTACGACAAGAACCACATCAAGAACGCGGTCCGCATCGACTGGACCGACGACCTCCAGGACCCGGTCCGCCGCGACTTCGTGGACCAGGAGGGCTTCGAGAAGCTCCTCTCGGCCAAGGGCATCGCGAACGACACCACCGTCGTCCTCTACGGCGGCAACAACAACTGGTTCGCGTCCTACGCCTTCTGGTACTTCAAGCTCTACGGCCACCAGGACGTGAAGCTCCTCGACGGCGGCCGCAAGAAGTGGGAGCTCGACTCCCGCGACCTGGTCGACGGCGACCAGGTGCCGCAGCTCGCGGCCACCTCGTACAAGGCCAAGCCGCAGGACACCTCGATCCGCGCCTTCCGTGACGACGCGGTCGCCGCGATCGGCACCCAGAACCTGGTCGACGTGCGTTCGCCCGACGAGTTCAGCGGCAAGCTGCTCGCCCCGGCGCACCTTCCGCAGGAGCAGTCGCAGCGTCCGGGCCACATCCCGTCCGCGCGCAACATCCCGTGGTCGAAGAACGCCAACGACGACGGCACCTTCAAGTCGGACGACGAGCTCAAGGCCCTCTACGAGGACGAGCAGGTCGACCTGGCCAAGGACACCGTCGCGTACTGCCGCATCGGTGAGCGCTCCGCGCTCACCTGGTTCGTGCTGCACGAGCTCCTCGGCGTCGAGAACGTCAAGAACTACGACGGCTCGTGGACCGAGTACGGCTCCCTCGTCGGTGTGCCGATCGAGCTCGGCGCCAACAAGTAACCCTCCCCGCCCCCCGGCAGTGACCAGTTAAGGAAGAACGCATATGTGTGGAGCGAAGGCCGGCGGACCCGACGCCTCGACGATCAAGCCCGGCGAGACCACCATCCAGGGCCAGGTGACCCGCGACGGCGAACCCGTCAGCGGCTACGTGCGCCTGCTCGACTCGACCGGCGAGTTCACCGCCGAGGTCCCGACCTCGGCGACCGGCCAGTTCCGCTTCTATGCGGCCGAGGGCACGTGGACGCTGCGCGCCCTGATCCCGGGCGGCACGGCCGACCGTACGGTCGTGGCGCAGACGGGCGGCCTCGCGGAGGTCGCTATCGCGGTCTGAAGGCCTGACGGTCTGACGACAGCAGGTCACTGACGGCTGAAGGGCCGCACCCCAGGGGGTTGGACGCCACTGGTACGGGGTGCGGTCTTTCGGCTGTCGGTGGTGCTTGTCGTCGCTACCGCCGGTGCTTGCCGTCGCTATCGCCGGTGCTTGCCGTCCAGCTCGTCCCACCACTCGTCGGACTTCGAGTCCCCCGAAGGGTCGTCCCACCAGCGGTCCTCGGGCCCGCGCCGGTTGGCCACGATGGCGGCCAGGGGCGGGATCACCATCGCCACCACGCACATCCCGACGGCGACGGGAATGGACCAGAGCCGCACGACGCCCCACGCCAGGACGAAGAGGGCGATGCACGTGCCCATCATGGCGAAGTACGCATGGCGACGTCGCGCGAACATACGTCCAGCGTACGACCGGGGTGCTCCGTAGACGAGTGCTTGCGTGCCGTCAGTAGACGAGTGCCTGCGTGCCGTCCGCCATGGCTTCCTGTACGAACACCTGTGCGCCCGCGATCCGTACCCCGTCGATCACGTCCTTCTCGGTGATCTCGCGGCGCGCCGCGCACTGTGTGCAGAGGGTGATCTGTCCGGCGGCCACGATCGAGTCGATCAGATCGGGCAGCGGCGCCGCGTGCGGCAGCTCGAACTCCGCCGCGCGCCCCGGCAGCGCGAACCACGCGGACTCTCCCGTCAGCCAGAGCGAGACCTCCACTCCGCTGGCCACGGCCACGGCCGCCACGGTGAACGCCTGTGAGCAGCGCTCGGGCGCGTCGGCCCCTGCGGTCACCTTGATCACGAGCTTCTTCGCCATGGCCAGATCGTAAGGCCACTCATGACGCCACCCGAAAGGCCACCTCGCAGAGAGGCGCGGGGCGCGCACGACTACAGTGGGAGCGGCTCTGATACCTGCCCCAATAGCTCACCCCATAGCTCACCGAGGAGCACCCCGTGCTTGAGGCCTTCTTCTCCGCCCTGCTGGTTCTGGTCTGCGTCGGCGTTCTCGCGTTCGCCGGCCTTTCCGTGAAGAAGCTGTACCAGGGTCAGCGCTGAGCCCCGTACGCCCGTAGGCCCCGTACGCCACCTAGAGATCGTCTGAGCATCCCATGATCGAGATTCCGTCCGACCTGCACCCCGACCTCGTGCCCCTCGTCTGGCTCCTCGGCAACTGGGCCGGCGCGGGCGTCACCGACTTCCCCGGCGCCGAGAAGGCGAACTTCGGTCAGGAAGTGTCCTTCTCCCACGACGGGCGGGACTTCATCGAGTACCACTCGCACACGTGGGTGCTCGACGCCGATGGCAACAAGGTCAAGCCGCTGGAGTCCGAGTCGGGCTTCTGGCGCATCGACAAGGACCGCAAGGTCGAGACCGTGATGGTCCGCGACGACGGCGTCGTCGAGGTCTGGTACGGCGAGCTCGCCGACCAGAAGCCGCAGATCGACATCGTCACGGACGCGGTGGCCCGCACGGCCGCCTCCGGCCCGTACACCGGCGGCAAGCGCCTGTACGGGTACGTGAAGGGCGACCTGATGTGGGTCGGCGAGAAGCAGACCCCCGAGGTGCCGCTGCGCCCGTACATGTCGGCACAGCTGAAGAAGGTCGTCTCGCCCGAGGACGTCGCCGAGATGGCCAGGGGCCTGGGCGATCTGCCGGACGACGGCATCGCTTTCTTCAAGTAGGCCTAGACTCCGAGGTGTGGCAAGCACCGACTTCGACTGGAAGAGCGACCTGCGACAGCGCGGCTACCGGCTGACGCCGCAGCGTCAGCTTGTCCTCGAAGCCGTCGACGCCCTTGAGCACGCGACCCCCGACGACATCCTCTGCGAAGTGCGGAAGACGGCGTCGGGGATCAACATTTCCACGGTGTACCGGACCCTGGAGCTCCTTGAGGAGCTGGGTCTCGTCAGCCACGCGCACCTGGGTCACGGTGCGCCGACGTACCACCTGGCGGACCGCCACCACCACATGCATCTGGTGTGCCGGGACTGTACGAACGTCATCGAGGCCGATGTCTCCGTGGCGGCCGAGTTCACCGCCAAGCTGCGGGACACGTTTGGCTTCGACACGGACCTGAAGCACTTCGCGATCTTCGGGCGCTGCGAGAACTGCTCGGGCAAGGACGCCGAGGACCGCACCGAGGACCGCGCCGAGGACAGTAAGAGCGCCAAGGAATAAGAACGCCTGCTGCCGGGTCGTAGTGTGGGTGAACATGAAGAGCCCCCTCCTGTCCCTGCCCGGCGCCGTCCCCGCCGAGGGCGTGGACGAAGGCGTCGCCGCCCACTACGGCGATCTGTTCCGTGAACAGCGCGCCCTCGCCGACGGCACCGGTTTCGTCGACCTCTCGCACCGCGGCGTCGTCACCGTCTCCGGACCCGACCGGCTGAGCTGGCTGCACCTGCTGCTCACGCAGCACGTGACCGAGCTGCCCGTCGGGCAGGCCACCGAGGCGCTGATCCTCTCCGCGAACGGCCACATCGAGCACGCCCTCTATCTCGTCGACGACGGCGAGACGGTGTGGGCGCACGTCGAGCCCGGCACGCAGGACGCCCTTGTCGCGTACCTGGAGAGCATGAAGTTCTTCAACCGGGTCGAAGTCGCCGACCGCACGGACGAGTTCGCGCTCGTGTACCTGCCCGCAGGTTCGATCACCGCGGTCCCGGAGGGTGCCGTCGTACGCGAGACGCCGCAGGGCCGCGATCTGTTCCTGCCGCGTGCGTCCCTCGAGTCGTACGCCGACGAGAACGGCCCCGCGATCGGCATCCTCGCCTACGAGGCGCTGCGCGTGGAGGCGCACAGGCCGCGGCTCGGCTTCGAGACGGACCACCGCACGATCCCGCACGAGCTCGGCTGGATCGGCACGGCGGTGCATCTGCAGAAGGGCTGCTACCGCGGCCAGGAGACGGTCGCCCGCGTCCAGAATCTGGGCAAGCCCCCGCGCCGCCTGGTCTTCCTCCACCTGGACGGCAGCGAGGTCCACCTGCCGGTGGCGGGCACGGAGCTGCGCCTCGCCTCGGAGGGCGAGGAGGGCCGGAAGCTTGGCTTCATCACGACGGCGGTACGCCACCACGAGCTGGGCCCGATCGCGCTGGCCCTGGTGAAGCGGAACGTGTCACTGGACGCGGGGCTGCTCGCGGGGTCGGTGGCGGCTTCGCAGGAGGTCGTGGTCGAGCCGTAGAGGCCGAGGGACGCGGGGCAATCGGGCGGGCGGGAAAAAACCCGCCGCGAAGCGGCGGTTCAGTCTTGGCCCGTCACATCTCCAAAAGCACAGTGAACGGCCCGTCGTTAGTCAACGACACCCGCATCTGTGCGCCGAAGCGCCCCGTCGCCACGGTCGCGCCCAGCGACCGAAGTTGGGCGACGACCTCGTCCACCAGGGGCTCGGCGACATCGCCGGGCGCGGCGGCGTTCCAGGTGGGCCTACGGCCCTTCCTCGCGTCGCCGTACAGCGTGAACTGGCTGATGACAAGCAGCGGCGCGTCAATGTCCGAGCAGGACTTCTCGTCGGCCAGCATCCGAACGGACCAGAGTTTGCGGGCCAGTTGGGCCGCCTTCTCCTTGGTGTCCTCGTGGGTCACCCCCACCAGGACGCACAGCCCTTCGCCGCTGATCTCGCCGACCGTCTCGGGGCCGCTCTCGCCCTCGACGACGACGCTCGCTCCGTCCACCCTCTGCACCACAGCACGCATATGGCCCATCATGCCTGCTCCGTACGGCCGAGCTGCGCCGGATGCGCCGCCCACGGGAGTGTCCGGAAACCCCCATCTGGGGCCGATTGGGGGCACTCGCTCACATAGCGGCCACTCGGGGTGGCACCATGCTCACACGCGGTGTACCGCGCCGGTCGAGGGGACGGTAGAGCCACATGAGCACACCAAGTACGGGACAGTCGCCCGGATCTGTGTCGCTGACCCGCATGAGCGCCGCACGGCGTGCGAACGTGCCGCGGCCTCCCGTGCAGCGCACGGGCGGTGCGGTGCTGTCCGAGCAGCCCGAGCGCGACCTGGCCACGCTGCTCTTGCGCGAGCTGCGTGAGGTGCGCAGGAACGCGCAGCAGAACGAGGCGGACCTGAGCTATGTCCGGCGTCTCCTCCAGGGGCGGATCGACATCCTGCGGGCCGAGGTCGCGCGCCGTAAGAACCCGACGGCGCCGGGGCCGGAGGGGCCGCTCGTGCTGCGGCTCTCCGAGATCCTCACGGACGGCCCCGCCCGGCATCGCTCGTCGGCCCGGCATGTGACGCTCGGCACGCCGCACAGCGCGGAGTACGGCCTGCTTGCCACGGAGATGCTCGCGGAGGTCGAGCTCTCCGACCTGGACGCCCGTACGGACGACGAGCTGCACACGGCCATGGGGCGGCTCACCCGCTACGAACAGCAGGTTTCCCGGCGCCGCCAGCAGCTCCAGCGCACGGCGGACGATTGCAGCGCGGAGATCGCCCGCAGGTACCGTGAAGGCGAAGCACAAGTAGACGACCTGCTCGCCTGACCCGGTGATCCCGGCTTTCGCGGGCGGACGTCACGCCACCCCCCGCCCCGGAAGGCCGAAGATGACCTCGACGTCCGCCGAGTCCGTCGCCACCCCTGCCATACCCACGGCCATACCCCCGGTCCTCGCCGAGGTCGTACGTTCCGGCTTCGTCGAGGGCCGTCACAGGGGAAGCCTGGTGCTGCTCGCGGCGGACGGCAGTGTGGAGCTGGAGATGGGGGACGTGAGTGCCCCTGTCTTCCCGAGGTCCGCGAACAAGCCGATGCAGGCGGCCGGCGTGCTGCGGGCGGGGCTCGACCTGTCGGGCGAGCGGCTCGCGCTCACGGCGGCGAGCCACTCCGGGGAGGGGTTCCACCGGGACCTCGTACAGAAGATGCTGGCCGAGCACGGCCTGACGGCGGCGGACCTGCAGTGCCCGCCCGACCTCCCGCTCGACGCGGTCGAGGCCGAGACATATTTGGCAGCGGGTGCCGTTCGTGACCGGGTCACGATGAACTGCTCCGGCAAGCACACGTCGATGCTGGCGGTGTGCGCGCTCAACGGCTGGCCCACGGATTCCTACCTGGACCCGCAGCACCCCCTGCAGGAGCTGATCCTGAAGGTGGTCGAGGAAGCGGCGGGGGAGAAGGTGGCGGCGGTCGGCACGGACGGCTGCGGCGCCCCGCTGATGGCGATCTCCCTGACCGGCCTCGCCCGCGCCTTCCGCCATTTCGTCCTCGCCCCCGAGGGGACGGCGGAGCGCCGGGTCGCGGACGCGATGCGGGCCCACCCCGAGTACGTCGCAGGCACGCGCCGACCCGACACGTGGCTCATGCGGGAGATCCCCGGTGCGCTCTCCAAGATGGGCGCCGAGGCGGTCCAGGCGTTCGCGCTGCCGGACGGCCGTGCGCTGGCCTTCAAGGTGGACGACGGAGGGATACGGGCCCTGGGCCCCGTCCTGGCCCGTGCGCTGCGCCTTGCGGGCGTGGAGGCGGATGTACTCACCCGCGTCGGCCACGCGCCCCTGCTCGGCGGCCCCACCGAGGTGGGGGAGATCCGGGCGGCGTTCTAGCCGCCGCCCGCGACCTCCCCCGTGTCCCCCGTGCCCCCGTCTCCCCCTCTCCCCCCGGATCGTTGACTGACCGGGCTCCCGGCTCCCCTCCGGATGGGAGAACCCGGTCAGCCAGCTCTGTCAGCCCGACTGGGCAAGCAGCAGGACGAGGAGCGCAGCCCCCACGCCGCTGATTCCGGTGCTCTTGGCCTTGATGCCCACCGTCAGCAGGACGAAGGCGACGATCCCCATCGGTCCGTACTTCCACTGGACGAGTTGCTCGAATCCGATGGCGAGGGCGGCGATGGCAATGGCGATGAGCGGCATGACACTCCCCCTTTCGGGACGGGGCGGCGAGCCCTGTCCTACTCGGTCGATGGCCATCCGATGGGCAACCGCCGGCCGCCAACCCCTCAGGGTTCCTGCCAGGCTGCTTAAGTTGGCCGCCAACTTCATCTGAGTTATCTCCGCGATGGCTCGATTAATAACCACCTTCTGAGCAACTTCACAGCAACTCCCCAAAGTTGGCCCGAAGTTGTACCGTTTGGTTGTGAGCACGGAACCTGTCCCTGTCAAGGGAATGAAGAGGCCGCACAGGTCTCACCACGAGGTGGCCGACGAGCTCCGCGCCCGGATCAGGTCCGGGTCGCTGCGGCCCGGCCAACGCATGCCGACTCAGGCCGAGTTGGCCGACGAGTTCGGCGTAGAGCGCGGCGCGGTACGTGAGGCGCTGCGCACCCTGCAGGGCGAGAACCTGCTGGCGAACGTGTCCAAGGGCAGCCCGGCCACGGTCGCCGAACCCTCGGGGCAGGGAGCGTCCGGGCCCTGTGGCGTCAAGCCGCAGCCCACCATGGTCGGCCTCGCCCCGCGCGTCACCGCCGCGTTCGAGGCCCCCCATGTGGAGATCGACGCACTCTGCCTGACCTCCGTCTCGCTCACGATGGCGATCGGGGAGCCACTCCGCCAGATTCACGCCGGAGAGCGGAAACCGGCCAAGGTCACCGTCCGGGTACTGCTGCCGAGCCGCAGCATCGACCTCGCCTTTCCGGCGCCGGTGGACAGCGGGGACGACGAGGACGGCCACGTGCACAGAAACTGGCTGGACCAGCGGAACGCACAGGGTCAGGTACTCCGCCACAACCTCCTCGCGCTGCGAGCCTCGCACGGCATCGACGTACAAGTCTCGTTCCGTGCGCTGCCGTTCACGCCGCCGGTGAAGCTGTATCTGCTCAACGGCTCCGAGGCACTCTTCGCGTACTACACCCTCGCGAGGCAGAGCGAGGAGATCGACCACGAGTACCTGGAGATGTACGACGCCCAGGGCGCGCAGTCGATGCTCTTCCCCTTCCACCAGGGAGCCGGGCTGCGGGACACGACGTTCGTGGAGCAGTCCCGTCTCTGGTTCAACGCGCTCTGGGACACGATCAGCCAGGACCTGGAACTGGCGCAGGGCTAGATCGCGGGCCCGGTCATCACCAGCGCAAGCACGACCGCGCCGATGGAGCTGCAGGTGGGGCTCTTCGTCTTGATTCCGACGGTCAGGAGCAGCAGTCCGACGACGCCCGTGGGCCCGTACCGCCACTGCACGAACTGCTCGAAGCCGACGGTGGACAAGGCGGCGAGGAGGGCGAGGACGTCCATGATGGTTCCCCCTTCTGCCATCTCAAATGAGTTGGCAACCAACTTCACTTGAGTTGTCCCCTCTTGGTCCCGCAACATAAACAACTTCAAGACAACTGCCCTGAGATGGCGAGGAGTTGTATCGTCTGGTTGTGACCCAGGAGAACGTTGCAGTGAACGGCAGCAGAAAGCTCACTCCCCAGGACATCGCAGACATCCTTCGTGACCGCATCCGCTCCGGTGACCTCAAGCCGGGCGACCGGCTCCCCACACAGGCGGTGCTGGCGGAGGAGTTCGGTGTGGAACGGGGGACGGTACGGCAAGCGCTGAAGACGCTGCAGAGCGACGGCCTCCTGGCCAACGTGAGCAAGGGCAGCCCGCCACGGATCGCGGCGGAACCCCCGGTGTCGACATCGGCGGGTGAGGAGCCGCAGGCTTCGATGGTCGGCCTCGCGCCACGGCTCGCGGCGGCTTTCGCGGAGCCTCAGGTGCGGATCGACGTGGTGTCCTACACGGCGGAGACGCTGATCCTCGCGCTCGGTGAACCCCTGCGCCGCATCCACGAGGGACTCATCCACCCGGAATCGATCAACGTCCGCATCCTGCTGCCCAGCAGCGACATCAACCTGGCGTTCCCCAGGGCGGTCGACGGCCAGGGAGACGAGGACGGCAGGGTCCACCGGCGCTGGCTCGCACTGCGCAACACCCAGGGACAGGTCCTGCGCCACAACCTGCGGGTGCTGCGCGCCTCGCACGGCATCGACGTCGACGTGTCGTTCCGCGCAGTGCCGTTCACGCCGCCGGTCAAGCTCTATCTGCTCAACCAGCGGGAGGCGCTCCTCGCCTACTACACGATCGAGCGCAGCACGCTGGACCTCGGCAGTGCGGAGATGGAGGCGTTCGACGTCTCGGGGCTGAAGTCGCCCCTGTTCTCCTTCGACAGAAGCGCAGCCCCCCGGGACGCCGCCTTCGTGGAGGAGTCCCAGAAATGGTTCGACGCACTCTGGGCAACCATCGCGACGGACCTGACACTCTCTTAGTGACTCCTGACACGACGCAGACCGAACAGATGACAGAAGAGATCGAGAATCTGCGAGAGCTGGTCGTTCGCGCCCGCTTCGTGCTCTTCGACTTCGACGGGCCCATCTGCCAGCTGTTCGCGCGGCACAAGGCCGAGCGGATCGCGGCGAGCATGTTGCGCGGGTTCGGGGAGCGGGGCCTGCACGGTCTGCTGTCCGAGGGGATGCGGGCCGAGGTGGACCCGCAGGTCGTCATGCGCGCCGTCGCCGCCAGGCACCCCGGCAGCGATCTGATCACCGAGATCGAGGAGCAGCTCACTCAGGAGGAGCTGACGGCGACGGTGACCGCGTATCCCACGCCGTACGCCGACCCCGTGATCCAGACCTGGGTCAATACCGACACCCGGCTCGCCGTCACCACCAACAATTCCGCGCGTGCGGTGACGAGATATCTCGAATCGCGCAACCTCACACACTGTTTCGCCCCGCACATCTACGGCCGGACCCAGAACCTCGATCTGCTCAAACCCCACCCGCACTGCATCAACCGCGCCCTGAACGCCATGGGCGCCGCCCCCTCCACGGCGCTGATGATCGGCGACGCCCCCACGGACCACGAAGCCGCGGGGCGGGCCGGAGTGAGCTTCCTGGGCTACGCGCGTACCGATCACAAGGCGCAGCTGTTGCAGGAGGCGGGTGTCAGGCCCGAGCACATCGTGAGGTCGCTCGAACCCGTTCTCAAGATCCTTCGCGCACAGGGCTGACACGGCCCCCGGCACGACGGCGGCACGACGGCGGCACTGCGCCGACACCGCCCCGCGGGTGTTTCTCGTCCTGTTCGCCGAGTAACGCCCGGCGGATGGGCGCGTTACATAGCGCGTCACGTCCTTGGCTACTCTCGCCCGTGTGCTGCCCTCGCGCCGCGTGGAAGAGTGTGCGTAATTAAGGCTGTGCGGCCATTTCGTGTACGCGGGCGAGCATCAGGAGCAGCACGTGTCGATCAGCGCCTGGGTGAACGGATCCCTGGTCTTCCGTGACGTCCGCCGCCGCCCCGTGCTCCCCGAGCTGCCGGACCGCCACCTGGCAACCCCCGAGGACGGGAAGCCGGTCGACTCGCAGCTGATCAAGGCCTTCGCCGAACTGCTCGCCCAGCTGGCTCTGGTGCGCAAGGAGTCACTGCTGCTCCCCGTCGGCGGCTGGCCGCACGACGAGAGGGACAGCAGGGGGTTCCTGCGGGACATCGCCCGGCACACGCACGAGCGCGACGTACAGCCGGTTCGGGCCGAATTCGGCGGTCTCTTCGACGCGTTCGGAATCGGCCCTGACGCCCTGGTCCAGTGCGCGGACCGGTCGCCCTCGATGGCGCGGCGCCCGTACAGCCTCCTGCACACGGACCTGTGCCGGGCCACGGTCCTCCTCCCGTACGACAGGAACCCGTACAACCGGGATCAGCAGGTGAAGTCGGTGGGCCTCGACTGGTCTCAGGCGACCTACGGCGATCCTGCCTACGACCTGGCGTCTCATCTGGTGCGCATGCGGTATCCCGAATTCCAGTGGCCGGAGGTGATCGACGCCTGGGCCTCCGCCATGAGCAGGCGGAGGCCCGCGGCCGTGAAGAGGGTCAGGGCGGATGTCCGGAGCTACATCGCCCTCGAACAGGTCCGTGCCGTCCATCTGGAGGTGATGAGGGCGGCGGGTTCCCTGGGGGAGACGCTCGACAGCACACGTCTTGGCGCGGCCGCCGAATCCGTACGCCAGTGCCTGCACGCGGCGGAGAAACCCCTCGGTCTCACACGGCTGCCCGATGTGAACGTGGTCGAGCGCGCGCTCTTCCGGTGGCAGGCGGCCCGGATCGAGAGCCGGCACGCCGCCGCACCGGCCGACGGCTCGGGGCCCGTGTCCACTCTTTCCTGGCAGCCCGACGAACGCGTGCCGGAGCGCCCCGACTTCCCCCGGACCGCCGTCCTTAAGGCGCTGGCCGCGGAGGGCGCCGCACAGCAGCACCGGGTGTTCAAGGGCACGGCCCATCTCAACACCGTAGTGCGCGTGGACGGGGTCGAGCGGCCCGTCGTGGTGAGGCGCAAGGCAGGTGCGGCGCCGCGTCAGGAGGGCGGGTTCCTCAGCGAACACGCCGTACTCGCCGCCATCGAGAAATCGCAGGCCGGGGTCAGCGCGCCGAAGATCCTCGCCCTGGGGATCAGCGGCCGGGGCGACCTGTTCGCCGTCCATTCCTACGAAGGCCCGCCGGTCGGCGAGCAGCCGCCGAACCACCCTGTCCACGGTCTGCTGCCCAACGAGGCGGACAACCTCGTGGACCAGCTCCACGCACTGACCCGGGTCGACCACCGGGGGCTCGATCCGGCCGCGCCGCAGACCGGTTTCTACGGCAGGCTCAGCGCGGAACTGGTCCGCTTCGTGCACTCGTTGTCCAAGGAGACCCAGCGCCAGGCCCGCTCCCGCGGGCTCCCGAACGGGTGGCGGCTGCAGGAGATCCTCGGCAGGCACGACACCACGTCGCGCCCCTCCGTACTGCTCCACGGCGACCTCAACCCGTGGAACCTCGTGCGGTCCGGGTCCGGCGGCCGACTCACCATGATCGACTGGGAGTTGGCCATGATCGGCGATCCGCTCTACGACCTGGTGCGCCATCTGCATCTCACGCCGACCCGGGTCGGGATCAGGCAGCGCCTGTTCGCGCGGTGGGCCCGGGTGCTGCCGCCCGAGTACACCAAGGGGTGGGAGCAGGACTGGCGGGTGTACCGCTGGATCGAGCTCGTCCGGTCCGCCTATGTGGACCTGGACCGGCTGGAGAACGACGCCCTGGACAGCCCGAACGTGCGGCGCGCGGTCGATTCGTACGCGATGACGCTGGACGCGGCGAAGGCTTCACTGGGCCTGCGCCGGGAGCGCTGAGCTCCTGGTTGCTCATTCCGTCCGCTTACGCCGTCCGCCTCCTGAACAGCACCCCCGAAGCCCCCACCGAGACGGCCAGGATCCCCGCGCACCAGGCCAGGGCCACCCAAGGTGTCGAGCCCACCGGCTGGCCGAGGAGCAGGCCGCGGAGGGATTCGATGACCTGGGTCACCGGTTGGTTGTCGGCGAAGGGCCTGAGCCAGCCCGGCATCGTGGAGGTCGGGACGAAGGCGCTGCTCGGGTAGGGGAGGAAGCTCACGAAGAACGTGAAGCCGCCTGCCGCTTCGGGGGACTTGGCAAGGAGGCCGACCGTTGCCGAGAGCCAGGACAGGGCCAGGATGAACGCCAGGAGGACGGCCGTCGCCGCGAGCCAGGCCGCGGGGGTCGCCGACGGGCGGAAGCCGATCGCGAAGGCCAGGGCGAGGACCAGGGTCGTGGCGATGAGGTTGCGGGCCACCGAGGCGATGACGTGGCCCGTCAGGATCTGGGTGCCGCCGATGTCGAGCGAGCGGAAGCGGTCGATGATGCCGCCCTTCAGGTCCTCCGTGACCGCTATCGCCGTGTTCGACGAGCCGAATCCGGCGCAGAGCAGGAGGACTCCGGGAACCACGTACATGACGTACGACCGGGTGTCCGTCTTGATCGCGCCGCCGAAGAAGTAGACGAAGATCAGGAGGAGCATCACCGGGAGCGCCATGGAGGTGATCAGGGCGTCCACGTTGCGGCGGCTGATGCGGATCGCGCGGCCGGTCATGATCAGGGCTTCAGACATGGGTAAGTCCCTCCTTCGGCCTGTTCGGCCCCTTCGGCTGCGACGGGTTCGTGAGGGCCAGGAAGACGTCGTCCAGAGTCGCTGTGCGGAGCGTGAAGGCCGCCAACTCGGTTCGGTTCGGGTCGAGTTCGTCAAGCAGGTCTCGTACGTTGCTTGCCGTGCCGTCCGTCGGGAAGCCGAGCGTCAGGGTCTCGGGGGAGTGGTGCGTGGCGCTGGGGGAGAGGTGGAGGTAGGCCTCCTGGGTGGTGACCGTCGCGTCCAGGCGGTGGCCGGCCACCAGGGATTTGAGGGCCGACGGTGATCCCTCTGCCGCGATCACTCCCTCGTGCAACACCGCTATGTGGTCGGCCAGTTGGTCTGCCTCTTCCAGGTATTGGGTGGTCAGGAAGACCGTCGTGCCTTGTGCCGTCAGGTCGCGTACCACCTGCCACATCTCCTGGCGGCTGCGCGGATCGAGGCCCGTCGTCGGCTCGTCGAGGAAGATGACCTCCGGGTCGCCCACCAGGCCCGCCGCCAGGTCGACGCGGCGGCGCATGCCTCCCGAGTACGTGCGGACCAGGCGGTCCCCCGCCTCCGTGAGGCCGAAACGGGCCAGGAGTTCGGTGGCCTTGGCGCGGGCCTCGGGGCGGGGCAGGCCCGCGAGCCGCGCCATCATGCGGAGGTTCTCCGCGCCGGTCTGCGTCTCGTCGACCGCCGCGAACTGGCCGGTGAGGCTGATCGCGCGGCGGACCTCGCGCCGCCCCGTACGGATGTCGTGGCCCGCCACCCGTGCCGTGCCCGTGTCGGGCGTGGTGAGCGTGGTGAGGATGCGGACGGCTGTCGTCTTGCCTGCGCCGTTCGGGCCGAGGAGGGCGAAGACGGTGCCCGGCGGGACGTGGAGGTCGATGCCGCGCAGGACGGGTACGGCGCGGTCGCCGGATCCGTAGGTCTTGGTGAGGGCTGTGGCCTCGATGGCTGGTGGTGCGGGCGACATGGTTTCCCCCCGGGGCCGGCGGCGATATGGCCGCGCCTCAATCTATTGCGTAAGGTCTACGCATTACTGAGTAAGGGTTACGCAGAACTACGATGTGCGTCAAGTGCGGCAGCTCAGGAGGAGGTAACGGCGGATCATGGCGGCGGACGGTGAAGGTGCGGATGCGGGTACGGATGCGGGCGAGGCTGTGGGGGGCACGGGGCTTTCCGCGACCCTCGAAACGGCCTGGGGGCTGCGCGAGCGCCCGTCGAAGGGGCCGAAGCCGGGGCTGAGCCTCGCCCGCATCGTCGACGCGGGCGTCGCCATCGCCGCGGCGGAGGGGATCGGCGCGGTCTCCATGGGGCGGGTCGCCAAGGCGCTCGGCGTCTCGCCGATGTCCCTCTACCGGTACGTCTCTTCCCGGGACGAGCTGTACGTCCTCATGCAGGACGCCGCTACGGGGCCGCCGCCCGAGATGCCGTCGGACGTCGCGGGGTGGCGGGCGCGCCTGGAGTGGTGGGCGCGGGCCCAGCGTGACGTCTTCCGGCGCAACCTGTGGCTCGTGCGGATCCCCATCACTTCGCCGCCCGCGTCGCCCCACTACCTGGAGTGGATGGAGCAGGGGCTCGCGGCGCTCGACGGCAGCGGTCTGGAGGAGGGCTGGAAGCTCTCCGTTCTCATGCTGGTGGGCGGGTTCGTGCGGAACGAGGTCACGCTCATGGCGGATCTGGACGCGGCCATGAAAGCGGAGGGTCGGGAGCCCGACGAGGTGATGCGGCGGTACGCGCGCACCATCGCCGCCCTGACCTCGACCGCCCCCGAGAGGTTCCCGTCGCTGCGGCGGACCATCGCGTCGGGGGTCCTCGACGTCGCGGACGCCGAGGACACGGAGTTCGAGTTCGGGATCGGCCGGGTGCTCGACGGGGTGGCCGTGATGGTGGAGGGTTCGGGCGAGGCGTAGGGCGGGGGCCGGGGTGAGTCGAGGTCAGGGGGCTGCCCCTCCGGGGGCCCTCACGCGTAGTGCGTCAACCCCGACCGCAGCTGCCCGAACGCCCGGTTCGCCGCCACCACCGCGTCCGGCCACACCGCTTCCGCCGTCTCGCCCGCGTCGATCCGGCGCCAGTTCTCCAGGGCGAGGATGCGTTGTACGGCGATGATCTGGCCGGCGGCCAGGCGCGCGGCGAGCGCGTCCCCGTCCGGCGCTCCATCGCCCCGCGTGCCGCTCAGCGCGTCCCCCAGCGCCTTCTCCGACCGCTCCTGATACCCGTACAGCCGCGCCACCAGCGACGGCGTTCCGTACAGCAGTCGGTGGAAGGCGAGTACGTGGACGTTGTCGCACAGGCCCGTCACCGGGTCCTGTCGCTCCAGGCCGTCGAGGAAGTGGCGCTGCAGGGCGTCCAAGGGGGAGCGCTTCGCGGGGCGCGCGGCGACGACCCGGGCGGCCTCGTCCAGGTGGTCGGCGAACCGGTGGAGTACGAGGTCCTCCTTGGTGGGGAAGTACCGGAAGAGGGTCGGCTTGGAGATGTCGGCGGCTGCCGCCACCTCCGCGACTGGCACCTTCTCGAAGCCCTTCTCCAGGAAGAGCGCGATCGCCGCGTCGGAGACCGCCTGGTACATCCGCTGCTTCTTGCGCTCGCGGAGGCCGGGGCCGCCGGTGTCGGGGGCGGTGCTGGTGCTGGTGCTGGTGCTGGCGCCCGTGCGGGTGGCGGTGCCCACTTCTTCGTCCGTCATGGCGGGAGCTTACCCATCTTTGATTCTCGGTAACAAATTTAACTGAGTTACATTATTCTCGACGACATGACGCGACTCGACGAAGCCCTGCCCCTGGAACGCCGCTACCACGACACCTGCCGCACCGCCCTCACCGGAATGGTCGACGGCGCCGAGGAGCAGGTCGTCAACGGAGCGGACGTCTCCGCGTCCGGCGCCGACGCCGAAGTCCTCGGCTACCAGTTCCGCAGCCACGCCAAATCGATGCGCGAACTCCCCGAGGCCCCGCTCTTCTTCGGCCGTCTCGACTTCGCCGCCGATGGCCCGGAAGCCGACGCGGCCGGTGATCACCGCGGGCAGAGCTACCACATCGGCCGTCTCCGCATCACCGAACACCCTTCGGCCCCGCCCCTCGTCGTGGACTGGCGCGCCCCCGTCTCCCGCGCCTTCTACCAGGCCGGGGCCCGCGATCCCCAAGGCGTCGCCGTCCGCCGCCGCTTCGGCTGGGCGCCCGGCAGCAAGGGCGACTCCGTCGATCTCACGGGCCTGGAGGACGAGCCGCTGGCCGCAGGCGCACCACACACCCCACCCGCGTCGCGAGCGGAGCCCGCGCAAGGCAGCCGCATTCTCGCCGGAGAGATCGAACGCCCCCGCGTCGGCCCCATGCGTGACATCGCCGCCACCATCCAGCCCGAGCAGGACGACCTCGTCCGCGGCGAACTCACCGCGTCCGTCTGCGTCCAGGGCGCCCCCGGCACCGGCAAGACGGCCGTCGGCCTGCACCGCGCCGCGTACCTCCTCTACACCCACCCCCAGCGAGTACAGCGCGCCGGACTCCTCATCCTCGGCCCCAACCGCACCTTCCTCCGCTACATCGCCGAGGTGCTCCCCTCCCTCGGCGAGACCGGCGTGCGTCAGTCCACCGTCGCGGACGAGATCGCCAGGACCGCGGCCCCCGTGCGGGCCCAGGACGACGAGACCGCGGCGGGCGTCAAGCACGACGCCCGGATGGCGGCCGTCCTGCGCCGCGCGCTCTACTCGCGCGTCGCGCCGCCCGCCAACTCCATCTCGGTGCCGGACGGTTCGTACACCTGGCGGGTCGCGCTCGACGACCTGGAGCGGATCATCGCGGACGTACGCGCCGAGGAACCCCCGTACGCCGTCGGCCGTGAGCGGGTGCGTACGCGTGCCGTCCGGTACATCCAGGAGCAGGCCGAGCGCCGCGCGGGCCCCGTGAACAACACCTGGCTGCAGAAGGTCTCCCGGGCCCGCTCCGTCTCGGCCTTCGTCGAAGAGGCCTGGCCCAAGGTCAAGCCGGAGGAGGTGCTCGCGGCGCTGCTCGCGGACCCGCAGGCCCTCGCCACCGCGGCCGACGGCATCCTCGACGCCGACGAGCAGCGCGCGATCCGCTGGACCAGGCCCCCGCGCTCGTACAAGTCGGCGAAGTGGTCCGCCGCCGACCTGGTCCTGCTCGACGAGATCGCGGGGCTGCTCGAACGGCCCGAAGGCTACGGCCACATCGTCGTCGACGAGGCCCAGGACCTCTCCCCGATGGAGGCCCGCGTGATCGCCCGCCGCGCGGACTTCGGCTCGCTCACCGTCCTCGGCGACCTCGCCCAGGGCACCACTCCGTGGGCCGCCCGCGGCTGGCCCGAACTCCTCGCCCACCTCGGCAAACCCGACGCCTCCGTCACCCCTCTGACCATCGGTTTCCGCGTTCCGAAGGCGGTCGTGGGGCTCGCCAATCGCGTCCTGGCCTCGCTCGACGTCGACGTACCGCCCGCTCGATCGTTGCGCGGGGACGGTGAGTTGAGGATCCAGGAGGTACGGGATCTGGGCGCCGCCACCGTCGACGCGGTGCGCGCCGCGCTGACCCGCGAGGGCTCCGTCGGTGTCATCGCCGCCGACGCCGGCACTGCCCGCCTGCGCGACGCCCTCACCGCGGCGGGCATCGAGAGCGCGGGCCCGGACGACCTGGGTGCGCGGGTGACGGTGCTGCCCGCGTCCGTGGCGAAGGGCCTGGAGTACGACCATGTCGTGGCCGTCGAGCCCGCCGCCATCGCGGAGGCGGAACGACGCGGACCCAGCCGCCTCTACGTGGTCCTGACCAGGGCGGTGTCCCGGCTCGACGTGCTGCACAGCAGGCCGCTGCCGTGGGAAGCGTGAGCGGGGGCGCCGAACGCTTCTCACATGCCTTTGCGGTTATATAGCCAGCGGTGTATGTTCGAGGTGTGCCCATACCGTTCGACGTGCTTGCCGAGCCCAGCCGCCAGAAGATCCTCGATCTGCTGCTCGAGCGGCCCCATTTGGTCGGTGAGCTCACCGAGCGGCTCGGTCTGAGCCAGCCCGGCACGTCCAAGCATCTGCGGGTCCTGCGCGACGCGGGTCTCGTGAAGGTGCGGCAGGACGGGCAGCGCCGCTGGTACGAGCTGCGGCCCGAGCCCCTCGCCGAGCTCGACGCGTGGCTCGCGCACTACCGGCACCTCTGGGCGGGCAGGATCGACGCCCTCGAACGGCACCTCGACGTCATGGACGGTGAGTCCTGATGAACATGGACGGTGACTTCTCATGAACCCGCACTCCGACACCCTCGGCCCCGACGAGGAAGGCGGCCGAAGCGTCCTGCGGATGGAGCGCCGCCTCGCGCACCCGCCCGCCAAGGTCTGGGCCGCGATCACCCGGCCGGAGCACCTCGCCCAGTGGTTCCCCTCCGAGGTGACCCTGGAGCTGCGGCCCGGCGGCGCGATGGGCTTCCACTTCCCCGGCGACGAGGGCCCCGGCATGACCGGCGAGGTCACCGACGCCGACGAGCCCCGCCTCTTCGCCTTCAGCTGGGGCGACGACCACCTGCGCTGGGAGATCACCCCGGAAGGACCCGACGGCCGCGGCTCGCTGCTCACCCTCGTCCACACCTTCGGCGACCGCTTCGGCGCCCCGAGCTTCGCCGCGGGCTGGCAGCTGTGCATCTCGGCGCTCGGCCAGTTCCTGGACGGCGGGCAGGCCGAGGTGAGCCGGGACGCGGGCGAGCTGCACGAGGCGTATCTGGAGCAGTTCGACCTGGGGCACGGGCAGATCACCGACGGCGGCATCCGCTTCGAGCGTCAGCTGGTGCGGTCGGCGGACGCGGTGTGGGCCGAACTGTGTGCGGGCGAGGAGCCGTTGGAGGGCGACACGGCCCCCGACGGTTTCCTGGCGGACGGCGTCTCCGCGGGCCCGGTCACCGCGCTGCGGGCCCCGGCGTCGCTCACGTACGCCGTGCATCCCAAGGGTGAGGTGCGCTGGGAGCTCGGCGATGGCACGGGCTACGGCACCCGGCTCGTCCTCACGCAGACCGGCCCCTTCGACGGTGCGGTGGCCACGGACGAGGCACTCGCGGCTTGGCACGCCCGCATCGAGCGGTTGGCGGGACGGCTGCTGGAGGGCTAGGGGCTGAGGGGCTGACGGGCTCAGTCGTTGAGCACCGCTTCCATGACCGCCTTCGCGATCGGCGCCCCGAGCTTGCCGCCGGCGATCTCCGAGCGCGGGATGTCCATGTCCTTCGGGTCGACGAACACGGCGACCGCGACCGGCGACGAGCCGTCGTCCTGCTTGGCGTAGGAGACGAACCAGGCGTACGGCCGCTCGTCGTTGACGTTCGAGCCGTGCTGGGCTGTGCCGGTCTTGCCGCCGACCGTGACGCCGTCGATCTTCGCCTTGTTCGCCGTGCCCTCCTCGACGGTGTTCTCCATCATTTCCTGCACCTTGCCCGCGGTGTCCTCGGAGACGGCCTGGTCGAGGGTCTTCGGCTTGCCCTTCTCGATCGCCGAGAGGTCCGGGCCGCGCAACTCCTCGACCAGGTACGGCTTCATCACCTCGCCGTCGTTGGCGATGCCCGCCGCGACCATCGCCATCTGCATCGGGGTACTGGTCAGGCTGCCCTGGCCCATGCCGGTGAGCGCGGTCTGCGGCTTGTCGAGGTCGTCCGGATAGCTGCTCGCGGACGAGCGCACCGGGATGAACTGCTGCTTGTTGAAGCCGAACTTCTCCGCCGTCTCGCGCATGTCGTCGTCGCCGACCTTGAGTGCGGTGTCGAGGAAGACGTTGTTGCACGACCACTGCATGCCGACCTTCAGGGAGGCCTTGTCGCAGGGGGCGCCCGGCACGTCGTTGCCGATCGTCGTCGAGCTGAGGGGCAGTTTGTACGGGGCCTCGGCGCCGGTCGGCTCGTCGATGTCGTCGATCACGCCGTGGTCGAGGGCGGCCGCCGCGGTGAGGATCTTGAAGGTGGAGCCGGGCGGGTAGATCTCGCGCAGCGCCCGGTTGGAGAGCGGCTGGTCCTTGTCCTTGCGGAGCTTCGTGAACTTCTTGCCCTCCTCGCCCGAGATACCGGCGAAGACGGAGGGGTCGTACGAGGGGGTGCTCGCCATCGCGAGGACCTTCCCGGAGCGCGGGTCGAGCGCGACGACCGCGCCCCGGGCGTTCAGGTCCACCAGGCCCTGGTAGGCGGCCCGTTGGGCCTTGGGGTCGATGGTCGTGATGACGTCGCCGCCCTGGCGCTTCTCGCCGGTCAGCATGTCCAGGGTGCGGCGGATGAAGAGGCGGTCGTCGTCGCCGCTGAGCACGTCGTTCTCGACGCCCTCCAGGAAGGTCGCGCCCTGGGCCTGCGAGAAGTAGCCGGTGATCGGTGCGTACATGGGGCCGTTCTTGAAGACCCGCTGGTACTTGAAGTCGGTGCCGCTGACTTCCTTCGAACCGGTGACCGGCTTGCCTCCCACGATGATGTCGCCACGGGGGTGGGAGAAGGCCTCGATCTGGACGCGCCTGTTCTTCTCGTCCTTCGCCAGCGAGTCGCTCTCGATGAACTGCACCCAGTTCGCGCGCAGGAGCAGGGCGAGCATGAGCACCCCGCAGAAGAGGGCTACGCGACGCAGCGGCCTGTTCATGGGTCCCCCCAAGGTCCGGGCCGAAGCCCGTGAAACCAGGACATGATGACGACCAATCATGCCCATGGATTTACGGATCTTTCCCCCGTTGTTGCAGATTGGTCACACTCGACCTCCCTCCCTCCCGGGGGCGTGGGCATCGGTCGCTGGGAGTAGGACCTGCGCCCCATGCGCGCTTCGGGGGCGCTGATTAGTGTCGGCGTTCATGCGGAACACGGAGATCGTCAGTCCCACGGAGACAGTTCGTCGCGAAGGCCCCGAGCGCAGGCGCGAGACGCTGGCACGCCTCGACAGGGAACGGGACATATGGCTGTCGACGGCTCATCCGGAGCACGGCCCGCACCAGGTGCCCCTGTGGTTCCACTGGGACGGCCGGGCCGTGTGGCTGTGCACCGGTGAGGCCTCCGTGACCGCCCGCAACGCGCGGGCGGAGCCACGGGTGCGCCTCGCGCTGCCGGACACCTCCGACGTGGTGCTCGTACAGGGCGAGGCGGAGTGCTTCCCGGCCCGTGACGTGCCGCGGGAGGCCGCGGAGGGATTCGCCGGAAAGTTCGGCTGGGACCCGCGCGAGGAGGAGGCACCGTTCCTGTATCTGCGCGTGACGCCGCGCGTGGTGCGGGCCTGGCGAGGCGTGCACGAGCAGAGCGGCAGGGTCCTCATGCGGGACGGGGCGTGGGTGGTGTAGCCGCCCCTACTTCTCGCGCGGCTGGTTGAACCGCAGCATGTTCCCTGACGGGTCGCGGAAGGCGCAGTCGCGGACGCCGTACGGCTGGTCCATCGGCTCCTGCAGCACCTCGCCGCCCGCGGCACGGATCCGCTCGAAGGTGGCGTCGATGTCGGTGGTCCGGAAGATGACGCCGCGCAGCATGCCCTTGGCGAGGAGTTCGGCCGCGGCCTGCCGGTCGGCGGCCGAGGCGTTCGGGTCGGCGAGCGGCGGTTCGAGGACGATCTCCACGTCCGGCTGCGACGGCGAGGCGACGGTCACCCAGCGCATCCCCTCGAAACCGACGTCATTGCGCACTTCGAGGCCGAGCACGTCGCGGTAGAAGGCGAGCGCCTTGTCGTGGTCGTCGACGGCGATGAAGCACTGGGAGAGGTTGATTTCCATGGGTACGACGCTACGTACCGGCGTCGGGTTTCGCTTCTCCGTTTCTGACCGGCCTGGTGCGGGTCTTGGCCACGCAGGCCGGGATGGCGGCGCCGTGATCGTGGTCGCGGGCCCGGTACGCGCTCGGGCTCTCGCCGACCAGTTCGGTGAACCGCGTGCTGAAGGAGCCGAGCGAGGTACAGCCCACCGCCATGCAGACCTCCGTCACCGACTGGTCGCCGCGCCGGAGCAGCGCCTTGGCCCGCTCGATGCGGCGGGTCATGAGATAGCTGTACGGCGTCTCGCCGTAGGCGGCGCGGAAGCTGCGCGAGAAGTGGCCGGGGGACATGAGGGCGGCCCGCGCCAGGGCCGGGACGTCCAGGGGTTCCGCGTAGTCGCGGTCCATCCGGTCACGGGCCTTGCGCAGTCGGACGAGGTCGGGAAGAGACACAGCCACCCGGGGAACGTTACCGACTGCGCGGGTCGGTCGGCGGGGTTCAGCGCACCGGGAAGCCGAAGGAGTAGCCGTCCTGCTTGAGCTGGGGGAGGATCCGGCGCAGGGCCTCGACGGTCTGGGTGCGGTCGCCGCCCGCGTCGTGGAAGAGGAGCGTCGGGCCGTTGGGCAGCTCCCGCTGGACGGTGGCGACGATGGCGTCCGTACCCGGGCGCTCGAAGTCCTTGGTGTCCACGTTCCAGCCCAGCGGGCGCATGCCGTGGGATGCGGCGAGCTTGCGGCTGTACGGGGTGAACGCCCCGCCGGGCGCCCGGTAGTACATGGGCCGTACGCCCCCGGACGCCTTGGTGATCATGCGCTCGGCGTCGACTATCTGCTTCGACTGGTAGGTCTGGGAGTCCTTGTCCATGGCGGTGTTGTGCGACACCGTGTGGTCGCACAGCCGGTGCCCGTCCGCGACGACCTTCTTCACGAGGTCCGGGTGGGCCTGCGCCTGCGTCCCCACCATGCAGAACGTGGCCTTCACCCCGTACTCCTTCAGGAGGTCGAGGACTTTCGGGGTCCACACGGGGTCGGGGCCGTCGTCGATGGTGATGTTGACGCCCTGCTTGCCCTTGTCCGAGGCGTGCGCGATGGTCGCCGTGACCGGCTTGACGTTCGACGTGGCCGGGGCGTCCGCCTTGGGGGACGAGTCGGTACCGGCCTGTGCGGTCCACACCGAGGCACCGGTGGCGAGGAGCGTCACGCCGAGCGCTGCCCCGATCATCTTGCCGTACCAGCCACGCCCGTTGCCGTGCCGTGCCATGTCCGCCCCTTTGCGTACTGTCTCTCGCCGATCCCCTGGTCACTTGCGACCCACCAGGGGGGACGATGAGCAGCGCCGGAAGGATGCGCCCGTTACCGATCAAGGACAATTCCGGGGGAGTTCGCGGACAACTCTCCGCGAGCGGCGGCCGAAACGGTGCCGAGTCATGAGCCTGAGAGCGTGGTGCGGGTGCCGTGGCGGGCGCTCAGCTCCCTGAGTCGGCGAGGGGTGAGGGAAGGGCTGCGCGTGTCACATGTGACTGAGGATCACCATCAGCGCCATGGACTCCGCCGAGAGCTGCACACCGAGCGCCATCCGCCGCACCCGTACCGAGGACGCGACCAGAGCAACGAGAAACGTCGCACCGCCCATGCCGAGGCACAACACGAACAGCCACTCCGGCAGCGACGAGCCGCACTGCTCCCCATACGTCAGGCAGCGCCCCGCCTGGTCGGAGGAGAAGGCCAGCGCGCCGACTGCCAGCGCCGCGGGCAGGAAGAGGACGGCGGACAGCACGGACCAGAGGCGAGTGCGGTCGGCGGCGCCTGTCTCTTGGGCCATGTGCGTCGACTGGGACGTCGGTGTGTTCATGCCCTGATCAAACGTCAACTTCCCGTCCACCACAGCCGTCCGGATACTCATATCGCGGACGCATGAGGTACTCAGACCCTGCGCCGCCGGCGCCCCTTCCACGATTCGTAACCGGCCTTCAGTCGCCGGGGGCGACCGGCTCGGGATCGGCGTCGAGCGCGTCGAGCACCGCGTCGCCGTTCGCCCTCGCCCACTCGGTCAGCATGTGGATCGGATCGATCAGCGTCGCCCCGAGCGGGGTGAGCTCGTACTCCACGCGGGGCGGCACCTCGGCGTAGGCGTGGCGGCGGATGAGTCCGTGCGCCTCGAGCCGGCGGAGCGTCTGGGTGAGCATCTTGCGGGAGATGCCGCCGATCAGCTCGACCAGCTCGCCATGGCGCACCGGGCCCTCGCTGAGGCCGTAGAGCACGACCGCCGTCCACTTGTCGGCGATGAGCTCGACCGTCAGACGCGCCGGACAGTCGGCGAGAAAGGGATCACCGGGACCGAAACCGCTCATGGCGCCAAAGGTACCTGCTGGTTCCTGTCGGAAATCTAGCCTGGATTCTCTCCCCCCCTTTCAAAGCCAGGAGAGTCATGCGAGTCATCACCCAGCAGAAGCTCGGCGGTCCCGAGGTGCTCACCATCGTGGACGCGCCGGAGCCCCAGCCCCTCCCGACCGAGGTTCTCGTCCGCGTCAAGGCGATCGGGCTGAACCCTATAGAGGCGCTCCTGCGCGCAGGCGAGTTCCCCCCGCTGCTCGGCCGGCCGCCGTTCGTCCTCGGCTGGGACATCAGCGGCGTGGTCGAGGAGGGGTCGCTGACGTATCGGTTCAGGCCCGGCGACGAGGTGTTCGGGATGCCGCTGTTCCCGCGGGCGGCGAGCGCGTACGCCGAGGTCGTGTCGGCGCCGGCGTTGCACCTGGCACGCAAGCCGGCGTCGCTCTCGCACGTCGAGGCGGCGGCGCTGCCGGTCGTCGGCCTTACGGCGTGGCAGGGCCTCGTCGACCTCGGCGGCGTGACCGAGGGCGACCGCGTCCTGGTCCACGGCGGTGGTGGCGGGGTCGGCCACGTCGCGGTCCAGATCGCGAAGGCGCTCGGCGCGCACGTGATCGCGACCGCCGGCGCGAGCAAGCGGGAGTTCGTCGAGGGGTTCGGCGCCGACGAGGTGATCGACTACACGGCGGTCGACTTCACCAAGGTGGTCCGCGACATCGATCTCGCGCTCGACACGATCGGCGGTGACACCGTCGAGCGGTCGCTCGAAGTGCTCCGCCCGGGCGGTCACCTGGTGACGGCGGTCGCCGAGGGGGATGCGGAGCTCGTCGCCAAGTACGAGGCGGCCGGCATGCGATTCAGCGGCATCGCGGTCGACCCCGATCCGGTCGCCCTGCGCGGTCTCGTCGACCTCGTCGAACGGGGCAGGCTCCGGGTCCACGTGCAGGAGACGTTCCCGTTCGAGCGCGTCGCCGACGCGCACCGGCTGCTCGACGCCGGTCACCTCCGGGGCAAGCTAGTCCTCACCATCTGAAGGGATGGCGTTGTCGACGTCCAGGAGCAGCGCCAGTTGCTCATGAGCCGCAATACCGCCAAGGCTCAGGCGCTCGCCGACCAGATCGGCAACGGAGCCACCGTCGGCACGTTCGGCGCAAGGCCGGCGGGGGCTTCGCCATCGCCTTGGGCGCCGAGGTCCTCTGAAGATTCTCTCCAGGAGTGGACAGAGCCACCCGCCGCAACAGCAGGATCTTTTGATCAGTTACCGCAGCACTGCTCACATCGCCGATCAGATCCGCCGGGAGTCGGTCACCTTCACCGGAAACGGACAGTCAGGTTGAGCGAGACGAGGGCGAGGACCCTCGCCCT